>NZ_JBICUP010000021.1:0-115715 GCF_043198215.1 Micromonospora sp. NPDC048830 | reverse complement strand
CCTTTCGGATCCAGGTAAGCCATCGGACCCAGGAACCTCCCTTCGAGTTCCTCCCGGCTGCGCCGGGGATACAACCAGGCGCCTCGTGGCGCACCTCCTCGCTCAAGCTTTCCAACGTGGTTGGCGTCCATGCTGGTTCTCGTGCCGTAGGTGCCCCACAGGTAGTTGTTGACCGCCTCGGCGACCTCCTGCCGGGACATCCGTCGGCCTGAACCGCTCGGGGACAAAAGTCGGCGGCGGGCGTCGCTGAGCAGGGTGTTCGGGCCATCTGGCGCACCCGACTTCGGTGCCAACCGATCACCGCCCGTCGAAACTCGCTGGTATTCCTGTCGGGCGGCCCTGCAAGATTGCTGCCACCCTCATCCCTGGTCTGCTGGACCTCGGCCTCCGTTCTGCCGAACGAGGCGGCCCGACGGTCCGGTTTGCCGGAATGCCACGCCAGCATGCCAGCGTAACTACCTGATCACAAGACGGACTACCAACGGAACGTCAGATCCTCCTCGACCACCGGCCGCAGCCGGATCGCGGTCTCACCCACGGCGTCGCCCCGTTCGATCGATGGACAGGGCGGGTGGCGTCCCCGCCGCCGGCAACCCTACTGCCGCGCGAGCCGCTGACCGGGGCGCCGCCCGGCTGCCGTGAGAGCAGGTGCCATCGGGGCCCTTGTACGCGCACGGGGGGGGCCCGGACCGCGAACGGTCCGGGCCCCGTGCGGACGTAGGTCAGCTCAGGCGACCGCTGTCGCCGGCCGTGCCGGCGGCGTACTCGGCACCGGGGGTGCCGAGTCGGCGGCCCTCGTCGATCGAGCCCCGCCAGGCGCCCGTCTCGACGCCCCGGTTCTCGATGTACGACTTGAACTTCTCCAGGTCCCGCTCGGCCTGCTTCTCGACGATGTGCAGCTTGTCACCGGCCTGCTCGACCAGGCCCTCGGGTTCGTACTCGAGGGAGAGCTTCACCATCGTGCGGTCGGTGGCCACGGGGTGGAAGTGGACGGCGCCCGCGTTGGTCGCGCCCTCCGTGGCCGCCCAGGCCACCTTGCGGTCCGGAACCTGCTCGAGGATCTTGGCGTCCCACTCGCG
This sequence comes from Micromonospora sp. NPDC048830, assembly GCF_043198215.1. NCBI lineage: Bacteria > Bacillati > Actinomycetota > Actinomycetes > Micromonosporales > Micromonosporaceae > Micromonospora > Micromonospora sp. NPDC048830. The sequence goes on along the minus strand of NZ_JBICUP010000021.1, from coordinate 114,636 downwards.
CTTCACGCCACCGATCTCGGCGACCCAGTGCATGCGCCGGTCATCGAGCTGGCGCACCTCCTTGACGCCGCCCATGAACCTCGGGAACTCCTCGAACTGCGTCCACTGGTTGTACGCGGTGCTGACCGGAACGTTCACCTCGACGGACTTCTCGACCCTGGTAGTCATGATCACTCCTTCGGGTTCGGGTCTTGGTGTTCTCGTTCGGGAACGCTTTCGCGTCCATCAGGAGTCCTACCCGGGCCCGGTCGCCCCAAACAGGTCCATCAGGGACGCCGGTCACACCGGCGGTGTCGGTGGCGGCGGTTAGCGTGCGGCTGTGAGTGTTTCGACGAAGGGTGTCGGGCGGCTGCCGAGCGCCGCCGAGGAGGCCCGGCTCTGGTCGCTGCTGGAGTCGGCGTGGGAGCGGCTGGGCCCGGAGCCGCAGGCGTTGCGGCGCGCGCTGGCCGGACGGGACCCGGACGCCGACGACGTCGACGCGTACGCGATGGACGACTGGCTCGACCCGTTCCTCGCCAGCCTGCGCGCCCTCAGCGCCGATCTGTCCAGCGACGAGTTGACCGACCTCGACCGGGTGGTCGAGCGGAAGCTCTACGACCTCGACCGCGCCGACGTCCACGAGGTGACGGACGGCTCGGACGACGGCTTCCTGTACTGCCGGGGCCACATCGTGGCGCTGGGCCGGGAGTTCTACGAGGCGGTGCGCGCTAACCCGGCCGTGGCGGTCCTCGACGGCGAGTGCGAGGAGATGTGTTACTTTTTCGCGCACCTGCACGACAAGCGGTTCGGCAGCTGGCCGGACACCGGGTCGGGGATCTCCCGCGAGTCGGGCAGCAACCCGGACGGCTGGCCCGCGGAGGCCCGGTAGCGGCGGGCGGTCAGAAGGCGCGGTACATGACGTGCAGCCCGACCCGTCCCCGGGCCGGGTGGGCGAACGCCCCGGGCACGGTGCCGACGATCTCGAACCCGTGCCGCCGGTACAGCTCCACCGCCGCGTGGTTCGTCTCGACCACCGCGTTGAACTGCATCCCGGCGTAGCCGCGCCCGCGCGCCCAGTCCAGCGCGTCCCGGCACAGGGCCGTGCCGACCCCGCGCCCGCGCGCGTCCGCCGCGACCATGAAGCTTGCCGTGGAGACGTGCGAGCCGGGGCCGGGCCGGTTGGCGCCCATCTTGGCCGTGCCGAGGACCCGGTCGCCCTCGACCGCCACGACGGTCCGCCCGGGCGGGCGTTCCACCCACATCCCGTACGCCTGCTCGGCGGTCATCGCCGGGTCGTACGGGAAGGTCTCCTCGGCCCGGACCACCTCGCTGATGATCGGCCAGACCTGGGCCCAGTCGGCCTCGGCGAACTCCCGGATCAGCACGGGGCGGACGCTAGCAGGGGCGGCCGGGCCGCGCCGAGCCGTTTTCCGGCCGTGGAAGACGACGAGAGGCCCGAGCCGACGCGCCGACCCGGGCCCCTCCGCTCGGTGTTCCCTTCGCCGCTCAGCCGTCCTCGCGGTTCGGGTTCTCCAGCCGGAAGAAGTTGCTCTGCCGCCCGTCCGAGCGCTGCTCCTGGTAGATGAAGTTCAGCCGGCGGCGGTCGAAGGTGCCGAGCCACTCCTGCCAGCTGATCTCACGCAGCCGGTCCTCGCGGCCGCCCGCCGGGAAGTCGAAGCGCAGCACCCCGGGGTGCCCGTCGTGCCCGGTGCCGTCCACGGTGGCCGGCACGGCCCCGCGTGCCTCGGCCCACCGCCGGATCACCTCGTGGTCGGTGGTGACCAGGCTCCGCCCCGGGCGCTCCGGCTCGTCGTCGACCGAGGTGACCTCCTGGGAGTACCGCAGCGACCGGGAGCTGTGGCTGCCCGTGCGGACGCCACCGTCGGCGGACGCCTTCGAGGCGCTGCCTGTCGACGCCTTCGCCGAGCCGCCGCCCGACGCCTTCGCCGAGCCGCCGCCCGACGCCTTCGCCGAGCCGCCGCCCGACGCCTTCGCCGAGCCGCCGCCGGACTTCTTGGCCGAGCCACCCCTGGTGGGGGTGCCGTCGCGCATCGCCTTGACGAGGGCCTTGACCAGCTCGTCCTTGTGCATGTCGGCGGTGCCGGTAATGCCGCGCCGGCGCAGCCGGTCGCGGAGCTGGTCGACCTTGAGGCGGGCGATCTCGCTCTCGTTGACGTCGGGGGTGTTCGGGGTCTGGTTGCCCGGCGGGTTCGTGGTCGCGGTCGATCCGCCGCCGCGCCCCGAGCTGTTCTGCGTGGGCATCGAACGTCCATCCTTCCTCGACCCGGGTTTCAGCCGCAGCTCTGGGCCGTCGCCGGTATCAGTACCCTGAGCCGCCGGCCCAAACGTCCGCCCCCGGCCGGACCTGCGCCGAGCCCGCGATCAGGTGTAGATGGACTCGACGTACCGCGGGCCGTAGTGACGCTTCAGCTCCGCCAGGCTCTCCGGCGGCGCCTCCACCGTCTTGACCAGCCGCGCCCGGGACGGCAGGACGCCCGGCTGCCAGGTCTCCGGCTGCCACAGCTGCGAGCGCAGGAACGCCTTGGCGCAGTGGTAGAAGATTTGCTCGATCTCGACGACGATCGCGAGCACCGGGCGGTGGCCCTGGACCACCATGTCGCCGAAGTAGGGCGCGTCCCGCACCAGGCGGGCCCGGCCGTTGATCCGCAGGGTGTCCGTCCGGCCCGGGATCAGGTGGATCAGCCCGACGTGCGGGTTGTCGAGGATGTTGCAGTAGCCGTCCGCCCGCCGGTTGCCGGGGCGCTCGGGGATCGCGATCGTCCGGTCGTCCAGGACCAGGGTGAAGCCCGGCGGGTCGCCCTTCGGGGAGACGTCGCAGGTGCCGTCCGCGCCGGCCGTGGCGATCAGGCAGAACGGCGAGGCCGCCAGCCACTGCCGGTCCAGCTCGTGCAGGGCCGTCCGCTCCTTGTTCGCCGCGCGGGCCGTCGGCGTTCCCAGCAGCTCGCGCAGCTCCTCGTGCGAGGTGATCTCCACCGTCACGTCATCCTCCCCCGACCGTTGACCTCGGTGGCGGCCTGCGGCGCCGACGCAGTAGGCCCCCGTCCGCCCAGCCTAGGCGAGCGCGTCGCGCGCGAGGTTTGTCCACCGGTGCGCCGGGTACCGCCTCGACCGGCGCGTCGGAGAACCGACCAATGGAGGTCCGATGGAAAGCCGACTCAAGGTGCTCGGTCACCCCGTGCACCCGATGCTGATCCCGTTCCCCGTCGGTCTGCTGGTCACCGCGGTGATCTTCGACATCGTCGACGCGCTTGGCGGCCCGAAGTTCCTCGGCGAGGTGGCGTACTGGAACATCCTGGTCGGCCTGATCGGCGGCCTGCTGGCCGCGGCGGCCGGGGCGTTCGACCTGCTCGCCATCCCCACCGGGACCCGCGCCAAGCGGGTGGGGCTCAGCCACGCCGCCGCGAACCTGGCGGTGGTCCTGCTCTTCGCCGCCGTGTGGGTGGTTCGGCTCAACTCCGAGTACCGGACGGCCGGCGGCGCGCTGATCGCGATCGAGGTGGTCGCCCTGGCCATCCTCGGCGCGAGCGCCTGGCTCGGCGGGGAACTGGTCGACCGGCTCGGCGTCGGCGTCGACCGGGAGGCCAACCTCGACGCGCCCAGTTCACTGCGGCCCCCGGCGGCCCGCTGACGGATGGGAGACGTGCGAATGAGCGAACAGTCCAGCGGTGGCGGCGGCGTCGGCCGGGCCTGGCGCGGACGGCAGCAGGGCTGGGACCCAATGGGTGAGCTGCACTCGCTGCGGTCCGAGCTGAGCCGGCTGGTCGGCGGCGGCCGGTCCGGCCCGCCCGAGGTGGAGCTGGCGGAGACCGCCGAGGGTTGGGAGGCGATCGTACGGCTGCCCGGCGTCGCCCCGGAGGAGGTGGCCGTCGAGCTGGAGGAGCGTGAGCTGTGCGTCCGGGCCCGCTCGGAGGCGGAGGTCAACGCGGACCAGGGCATCCCCGGCGGCTTCACCACCCGCGGCTTCGAGTACCGGATCGACCTGCCGTCGCGGGTGGACCCCGAGCGCGTCGACGCGGTGATGGACCACGGACTGCTCCGCGTCTGGCTGCCCCGGGCGGCCCGCCCCGCGCCCCGCACCATCACCATCGGCCGCGCCGGCCACCGGACGGCGGCCGGCACCACCAGCCCCGCCGATCCCGCCGCCGACCGGGAACTGCACCGCCCGGACACGGCCGCCGGCGAGATCGACCGGCCGTAGCGCGTGGCCGTCGCGTCCCCGCTCGGCCCGGTCGGCGAACGCGTGCCCGAGGTCGCGCGCATCGCCGTGCTGCGCGCCAACGCGCTCGGCGACTTCATCTTCGTCCTGCCCGCGCTGGACGCGCTGCGCGCCGCGTACCCGGGGGCGGAGATCGTGCTGCTCGGCGCGCCGTGGCACGCGAAGCTCTGGCGCGACCGGCCCGGCCCGGTGGACCGCGTGCTGGTGGTGCCGCCGGCGCCCGGCATCCGGGGGCCCGACCCGGGGGAGCCGGAGCGACCGATGGTGGCGTTCCTGTCGGCCGCCCGCGAGGAACGCTTCGACGTGGCGCTGCAACTGCACGGCGGCGGCGGCAACTCCAACCCCCTCGTGGCGCGCCTGGGCGCCCGCGTCACCGCCGGGCTGCGGGCCGAGGACGCGCCACCGCTGGACCGCTGGACCCGGTACGTCTACTACCAGCACGAGGTGCTGCGCTACCTGGAGGTGGCCGGCCTGATCGGGGCGCCCGCCACCACGATCGTCCCCACGCTGGCGGTCACCGACGCCGACCGGGCCGAGGCGGCGCGGGTGCTCGGCGAGCCGGCGCGGCCCCGGGTGGCGCTGCACCCCGGGGCCACCGACACCCGGCGGCGCTGGCCGGCCGAGCGCTTCGCCGAGGTCGCCCGCGCCCTGGTCGGCGACGGGTACGAGGTGCTGGTCACCGGCACCCCGGCCGAGCGGGAGGTGGTGGACCGGGTGGTCGCGGCGGCCGGGGTGCCGGTCCGGCCGCAGGTCGGCACGCTCAGCCTCGGCGGGCTGGCCGCCTGCTACGCGGGCTGCGCGCTGGTGGTCTCCAACGACACCGGCCCGCTGCACCTGGCCGCCGCCGTCGGCGCGGCCACCGTGGGGATCTTCTGGGTCGGCAACATGATCAACACGGGGCACCCGCTGCGCGGCCGGCACCGCCCGATCGCCTCCTGGACGGTGCACTGCCCGGTCTGCGGGGTCGACTGCACCCCGGGGATCTATCCGCACCGCCCCGGCGACGGCGAGTGCCCGCACCGCGACTCGTTCGTCGGGGACGTGCCGGTGGTCGAGGTGGTCGAGGCGGCCCGCGAGCTGCTGGCCTGACGCGCGGCCACGGCGCGTCCGACCGGGCTCACGCCGGCTGCGGCGCGTCCGAGCCGGACAGCACGACCTCCCACGCCTCCACGCCGCGGTCGGTGACCGTGGTCGGCGACTCCAGGTGGTACGCCCCGCTGGGCAGGACCCCCGCGCCGCCGTGGCGCTCCAACACGGCGAGCTGGGCGGCCACGTCCTCGCCCTGGTGGTCCACCTGCACCCGCCGCCAGAAGCCGAAGCCGCCCGAGTCGACCAGGGCCGCGCGGTCGTAGAGCACGCACCCGCCCACCCAGGAGACCTTGTACGCCCGCCACGCCCCGGGCGGCAGGCGCAGCTTCTCGGTGACGTGCAGCAGGTTCGCCGCCGGATGGATGGCCGACCGGTGCCACTCCCGGGTGCCGGGGCGGACCCGCTCCGGCACGGGCCGGCCCACCCACTCCTCGTAGTGCCGGTGCGTCTCCGGCCGGACGTCGTCGACGTACGACAGGCCGTGCACCGCGTTGCCGACGAAGCCGCAGCCCAGCTCGCCGATCGCGGTGACCAGCCGGCGCAGCGTGCCCGGCTCCAGCCAGACGTCGTCGTCGAGGCAGAGCACGTACCGGGCCGCCGACAGGTCGAGCAGGTACGCCCGGTGCTCCGCCAGCCCGCGCCGGGGCAGCCGCCGGGTGAGCAGGACCGGGTGGCCCCGGTGGCGCAGCGCGCGCACCATCGTCGCCGCCGCCGGATGGGCGTACGCGGGCAGGTCGTCGGACTGGTCGCTGACCGCGACCCCGAACCCGGGTACGCCCTCCTGGGCGGCCAGCCCGGAGAGCGTGACCGCCAGTTCGGCCGGGCGGTTGCGGGTCGGGATCAGCACGTCGAGCTGCCGTTCCCGGCGGAACCGCGCAACGGTGCCGAGGTCCAGCGGCCGGTTCACGCCGGCCTGCCCGGCACCGGCGTCGTGGCGCCCCGGCCGCCGGAGCCCCGCCCGGCGTCGCGCGGCCCGCCGTTCCGGCCCGCGGCGGCGCCCCGCCCGTCGACCGGGTCGCGGCCGGCGCCCCGGTTCCGGCCCCGGGCCGGGTCCCCGGCGTCGAGCCGGTTGCGCGCGTCGGCCCGGTTCCGACCGTACGGCCTGTCCCGGCCGGTGGCGCGGATCCGCTCGATGATCGCCGAGGTGGAGCGGTCCGGCACGTACCCGAGGGTGCGGACCTGACCGCCGAGGCGGCGCACCAACGGCGCCTCCGGGACCATGTCCGGCGGGTAGTCGCCGCCCTTGACGTACACGTCGGGGCGGACGACCTCGATCAGCCCCGCCGGCGAGTCCTCCTCGAAGACCACCACGTGGTCGACGCACGCCAGCGCGGCGAGCAGGGTGACCCGGTCCTCCGCCGGGTTGACCGGGCGGTCCGGCCCCTTCAGCCGGCGGACGCTGCCGTCGGAGTTCACCGCGACCACCAGCAGGTCGCCGAGCGCCCGCGCCTGCTCCAGGTAGCGCACGTGTCCCGGGTGCAGCACGTCGAAGCAGCCGTTGGTGAAGACCACCGAGCGGCCCTCGCCCCGGTGGGCGGCCACGACGGCGGCCAGCTCGTCGGGGTACACCAGCACCCGGTTCCCGACGGACGCGCCGCCGACGCCGAGGGCCTCCAGCAGGTCCTCGCGCCGGCACACGCAGGTGCCCGTGTCCGACACGGTGATGGTGGCCGCGAGCTGGGCGAGCTGGGCGGCGGTCGGCAGCGGCGCGTCGGCGGCCAGGGCCAGCGTCATCGCCGCCAGGTACGCGTCCCCCGCCCCCACCGCGTGGCTGGCCGGTACGGGGGTGCTGTGGCTGCGCCGCGGCTCGCCGTCCGTGCCGCCGACCACCGCCCCGTCGGTGTCCAGGGTCACCGCGACGACGTCCGCGCCGGTGTGCGCCCGCAGTTCGGCGAGGCGCGCCTCGGCCAGCAGGGCCCGGTCCACCCGGTCGCCGGCCGTCGGGTCCACGGCGATCCCGGTCACACTGAGCCCGTCACCGGTCAGCGTCACCCGCTCCTCGCCGGGCGTCGGCTCGCCGGTCAGGCCCGTCGGACGTCCCAGGCCGCCCGGCGCGGTGCCCACGCTCAGCTCCGACGGCCCGTCCGCCGGGTCGGTCTCCGGGTGGTCGAGGTGCAGGTGGGAGTCGGTACGGGAGGCGGCCCGCGCCAGCAGCCGGGTCGCCTCGGCGAAGCTCGGGGTGACCACGGTCGGCGCGAGGCCCCGCCAGTCCGCGAGGTCGTGCGCGTCCAGCGCGACGGTGGCGTACCGGTCGCGGGCGGCGACCAGCCAGGCGCGTACCGGGGCGGGGAGCGCGCCGAGCCCGTAGTCGCAGACCACCAGGGTGGGCGGCTCGCCGCCGGCGGCGGCCCGCAGCTCCTCGGTGGCGCACTCCAGCGCCGTCAGCAGCCGGGCCACGCCGTCGTCGTCCAGCACGTCGTCCGGGTCGCCGGAGTCCTCGCGCAGCAGGATCTGGTTGCCGGCCAGCATCCGCCGCTTCACCGGCGTCGGCCGGCCGGGATGGTTGACCGTACGATCCCAGACGCCGGCCCGGTCCAGGCAGTCGTGCAGTTCGTCCCCGGCGGCGTCGGCGCCGACCGGGGCGACCAGCACCGCCCGCCCGCCGAGGGCGGCGACGTTGACCGCGGTGTTCGCCGCGCCGCCGGCCGCCGAGATCCGGCGGCGCAGGGTGAGCACGGGCGCCGGCGCCTCCCGGCAGAGCCGGTCCGACTCGGCGAACCGCCACTCGTCGAGCATGGCGTCGCCGATCACCAGCACGGGACGTCCCAGCCAGCTCTCCACGACGGTGGCGAGCCGGCGCTCCTCCGCTGCTGCTCCTGCCATGCCCGTCGGGGTCCCCCCGGCGTCCCGGGTCAAACCTGGGACGCCGGTGCCGCGGCGGCGACCCAGGCGACGTCCTCGGCCTGCTTGCGGGCCAGGCCGTCGCGGCCGTCGTAGCGGAGGAACGCCGGCAGCGCGGCGGCCAACGCCACCGTGCCGAGCACGCACAGCACGCCGCCGGAGACGATCGACCCGCCGACGCCCAGCGGCGTACGGGCCACCAGGCCGGAGCGGAGCTGGCCGAGCAGCGGCCCGGTCGAGTACGACAGCATCTCGATGCCGGCGAGCCGGCCGCGCAGGTGGTCGGGGATGGTCTGGTTCCAGATGATCATGCGGAACAGGCCGGAGACCATGTCCGCCGCGCCGGCCAGGGCCAGGAAAGCCAGGGCCACCCACAGCGAGCCGACCAGGCCGAAGCCGACGATCGCCAGGCCCCAGGCCCCGGCCGCGAGCACCACCATCAGGCCGTGCCGGTGCACCCGGGACGTCCAGCCGGATTGACCAGCAGGGCCGCGCAGAGCAGCGTGAACCCGATCTCGCCGCCGAGCACCAGCAGCCGCCGGTCCAGGTAGTCGGCGAGGGCGCCGCCGACGAAGGCCATCACGAGCAGGGGTACGAGCTCGCAGACCCCGAGCAGGCCGACGAGCAGCGGATCCGGGGTCAGCTCGTACACCTGGTACGGCACCGTCACGTACGTGAAGAACGACCCGAAGCCGGACACTCCCGCCGCCGAGAAGACCAGCCGGAAGTCCCGGGAGGTGCGCAGCGGCGTGACGTCCAGCGCCAGGCGGCGCAGCGGTTTCACCAGCGGATGGTGGCGGGCTGGCAGGGCCCTGTCGGTTTCCCGCTCGCTGCCGTCGCCCGGCACGACGGCCCGGGCATGTTCCGCGCCAGACGGGAAAGAACGCCGGGTGACCGCCGGAACCCAGAGCCGACCCGTGCTGACCGCCCGCCAGCTCCGCCTGCTCATGTTCGGCCTGATGACCGGCATGCTGCTGGCCGCGCTGGACCAGACCATCGTCGGTACGGCGCTGCCCACCATCGTCGGTCAGCTGGGCGGGATCAACCACTACTCCTGGGTGGTGACGGCGTACCTGCTCGCCTCCACGGCCTCGACGCCGCTGTACGGCAAGATGGCCGACCTGTACGGCCGCCGCCCGGTCTTCCTCTTCTCGATCGGGACGTTCCTGCTCGGCTCGCTGCTGGCCGGGCTGTCACAGAACATGACCCAGCTCATCGTCACCCGGGGCGTGCAGGGGCTCGGCGCCGGCGGCCTGATGACGCTCGCGTTCACGATCATCTCGGACGTCGTGTCGCCCCGGGAGCGCGGCCGGTACCAGGGGTTGTTCGGGGCGGTGTTCGGCCTCTCCTCGGTGGCCGGCCCGCTCGTCGGCGGCTACTTCGCCGAGACGAACTGGCGGTGGATCTTCTACATCAACGTGCCGCTGGCCATCCTCGCCATCGTCGTCTGCTACCACGTCATGCGGCTGATCCCGTTCCAGCGGCGGGAGCACGCGATCGACTGGATCGGGGCGGCGGTGCTGGTCACCGGGGTGAGCTGCCTGCTGCTCGCGCTGAGCTGGGGCGGCACCACGTACGCCTGGCGCTCCGGCGTCATCATCGGGCTGTTCGCGGCCGGGGCGGTGCTGGCCGCGCTCTTCCTGCTCCAGGAGGCCCGGGTCGCCGAGCCGATCCTGCCGCTGCGGCTGTTCCGCAGCGCCACGTTCGCGCTGGCCAACGCCGCCGGCTTCGTGCTCGGCCTGGTGATGTTCGGGTCGATCATCTTCATCCCGCTGTACCTGCAGATCGTCAAGGGCGCCTCGCCGACCCGCAGCGGCCTGCTGATGCTGCCGATGATGGCCGGCATCATCGTCACCTCGATCCTCACCGGCCGGGCGATGAGTCGGATGGGCCGGTACAAGTGGTTCCCGGTGGCCGGCACGGTCGTGCTGCTCGCCGGCATGCTGCTGTTCACCCGCCTGGCGGTGGACACCTCCCTCTGGGTGGCGTTCGGCTACATGGTGGTGATCGGCGTCGGCCTGGGCCTGTGCATGCAGTCGCTGATCCTCGCGGTGCAGAACGCGGTGGACCCCCGGGACCTGGGTGCGGGCACCTCCTCGGCCACGTTCTTCCGGTCGCTCGGCGGGTCGTTCGGCGTGGCGATCCTCGGGGCGGTGCTCTCGTCGCAGCTCACCCACCAGCTCGCCGACCGGCTGCCGGGCGCGATCGCCCAGCTTCCGCCGGACCAGCGGGCGGCGGTGGCGGCCCGGGGCGGGACGAACATCTCGATCAACGAGCCCTCGACCATCCTGGCCCTGCCCGGCCCGGTCCGCGCCGCCGTCCAGGCCGCCTTCGTCGACTCGCTGCACCTGGTCTTCCTCACCACCGGCCTGATCGCCGTCGTGGCGGTGCTGGTCACCCTGGCGCTGCCGAACGAGAGGCTGCGCGGCGCCGGGCCGCAGGGCGCCACGGGCGGGGCCGATCCGCTGGGCGGGAAGGCCCCCGCCCCGGGCGGCAAGCCGCTGACGAAGGAGTCGAAGGACGAGGCCGCCGCCGACATGCAGGCCAAGAGCCAAACCATGCTGTGACGGAGCGCGTTGATCACGTAACAGAATCACGGGTGTCGACGCCCAGTACAGGTGGAGCCGTCGTCGAGCGGCTGCCCGCCGGATGCCTTTCAACGGGGGAGGCCACCCGGCGGTGCCGGTCCGTCCCGCGTCCGTGGGGCGGACCGGCCTACTTGAGGATCAGCGCGGTGCCCTTGGCCGGGGCCTACTTGAGGATCAGCCCGGTGCCCTTGGCCGGGGCCTACTTGAGGATCAGCCCGGTGCCCTCGGCCGGGCCTACTTGAGGATCAGCCGGTTCGTCTGCTCGAAGACGTCCAAATCGGCGAGGGTCTCGGTGACCGAGGTCGACAGCGGGGCGGGGAGCCTGTCGCGGGGGAAGAAGCCGGCGTCCGTGGTCTCGTCGGTGACCCGGGCCAGGTCCCCGTCCCAGTCCTCGACCCGGAAGGCGACGGTGAAGACCTGGTACGTGTGGCCGTACATGTTGGTGTGGGTCCGGTCCGGGCCGGTGTAGAGGGCGAACGCCCCGACCCGCAGGGCCCGCAGCCCGGTCTCCTCGCGTACCTCGCGCACCGCGCAGTCGGCGATCGACTCGCCCAGCTCCATCGCGCCCGCCGGCATCGCCCACTGGCCGTTGTCCGAGCGCCGGATCAGCAGCAGGCGGCCGGCGTTGTCGCGCACCACGGCGCGGGCGCCGACGAACATCAGGGTGCGGTCACCGGCCAGGGCGCGCAGTTGACCGACGTACGAGTCGGCCCAGGAGATGCTCACCCGAACAATTTACGGGGGGTTCCCAACGTGTGACCCACGACACTAGCTTGTTACCCATGCGTAGCACGATGATGGACGCCCCCCTCCAGGTCGCCCGGATCCTCGAACACGGCGCCACCGTGCACCACGCCGCCGAGGTGGTCACGTGGACCGGCGGCGAGCCCCACCGCATGTCGTACGCCGAGGTGGGACGCACGGCGGCCCGGCTCGCCCACGCGCTGCGCGACGAGTGCGGGGTGACGGGCGACGAGCGGGTCGCCACGTTCATGTGGAACAACGCCGAGCACCTGGTGGCGTACTTCGCCGTGCCGAGCATGGGCGCGGTGCTGCACACGCTGAACATCAGGCTCTTCCCCGACCAGGTCGCCTACATCGCCAACCACGCCGAGGACCGGGTGGTGCTGGTCGACACGACGCTCGTCCCGCTGCTGGCGAAGTCGATCGGCCAGATGACCACGGTGCGGCACGTGGTGGTGGTCGGCGGGGGCGACCCGGCCCCGCTGGTGGCGGCGGCCGGCGACCGGATCGCCGTACACCACTGGGACGCCCTGCTGGCCGGCCGGCCGGAGGTCTACGACTGGCCGGAGCTGGACGAGCGCGATGCGGCAGCCCTCTGCTACACGTCCGGGACCACCGGCAACCCCAAGGGCGTCGCGTACTCGCACCGGTCCATCTACCTGCACTCGCTCCAGGTCTGCCTGCCGGAGGGGTTCGGCCTCGGGCCGACCACGCGCGAGCTGATCATCGTGCCGATGTTCCACGCCATGTCGTGGGGGCTGCCGTACGCGGCGTTCATGTCCGGCGCGTCGGTGATCCTGCCGGACCGGTTCCTCCAGGCCGCCCCGATCGCCGAGATGATCGCCGCCGAGCGGCCCACGCTGGCCGGCGCGGTGCCGACCATCTGGACCGACCTGCTGGCATACCTGGACGGCCGCGACGTGGACACCTCCTCCCTCAAGGAGGTGATCGTCGGCGGCTCGGCCTGCCCGCCCGCGCTGATGCACGCCTTCCACGAGCGGCACGGCATCGAGATCGTCCACGCCTGGGGGATGACCGAGATGTCCCCGCTCGGCTCGGTCGCCCGACCGCCGGCCGGCGCGACCGGCGCGGACGCCTGGCGCTACCGGTACACCCAGGGCCGCGTCCCCGCCGGGGTCGAGGCGCGCATCGTCGGCCCGCTCGGCGAGCCGCTGCCCGCCGACGGGACGTCCGTCGGCGAGCTGGAGGTCCGCGGCCCGTGGGTCACCGCCCGGTACGTCGGGGACGACGCCCCGGACCCGGACAAGTTCCACGACGGCTGGCTGCGCACCGGCGACGTGGGCATGCTCTCGCCGGACGGGTACATCACCCTCACCGACCGGGCGAAGGACGTGATCAAGTCCGGCGGGGAGTGGATCTCCTCGGTCGACCTGGAGAACGCCCTGATGGCCCACCCGGCCGTGCTGGAGGCATGCGTGGTGGGCGTGCCGGACACGAGCTGGGACGAGCGGCCGTTGGCGACCGTGGTGCTCCGCGAGGGCGCCGAGGCGACCGCCGAGGACCTGCGCGACTTCCTCGCGAGGTCGGTGGCGCGCTGGCAGTTGCCCGAGCGGTGGGCGTTCGTCGACGCGGTCCCGAAGACCAGCGTCGGCAAGTTCGACAAGAAGGTGGTCCGCTCCCGGTACGCCGAAGGCGGCCTGGCGGTCCTGGAGTTGACGGCGCCGTAACGCCATCAGGCGGTTCGTCGCCTGATAGGGCAGGGGGACACTCCTGAGCCTCCCTCCCCAAGGGGCGGCCCCGGCGTTCGCACCGCGCCGGGGCCGCCCGTCTCGTGCGGGATCGTCCCGCTGGACCATTGTCGCGAAACTTGTTCGCCTCTGTCCCGCAGTCGGGGAAAACACCCGGTGAACGCGGCTCATTCGGTGGTGCTGACCAGCACCTTCCCGACCACCGAGCGCTCCACCTCCTGGTGCGCGGTCGCCGTCGCGGCCAGCGGCCAGTGGTGCAGCGGCAGGCCCGCGTCCTGGCCGGCCCGGATTCCGTTCTGGGCCGCTGCCGCCGCGACGTCCAGCACCCCCTGCGCCTTGGCCGCCGCCGGAGCGGTGTAGATCAGCACGAACTGCCAGCGGGCGTTCGGCACCATCAGCGCACGGACCGGCAGGGTCACCTCGCCCCCACCGTCGTCGGCGTACGCGCACACGGCCCCGCCCCGGCGCAGCACCTGCACGTCGACCGCCGCGTTGCGCGCCGGGGAGACCTCGACGACGGTGTGCACCCCGTCGGGAGCGATCTTGCGGACCTCCTCGACGACGTCCTGCTCCCGATAGTTGATCACGTGGGAGGCGCCGGCCGCCGCCGCGAGGTTCGCCTTCTCCGCGCTGCTCACCGTGGCGATCACGCAGGCGTCGGCCCAGCGGGCGAGCTGGATCGCCGCGTTGCCGACCGCGCCCGCCCCGCCCTGCACCAGCACGGTGTGGTCGCTCAGCGCGCCCGCGTGCAGCCTGTCCGGCATGAACTCCCCGGCCGTCAGGCACCGGTGCGCGGTCAGGAACGGGATGCCGAGGCACGCCCCCAGGTCGAAGGAGGCGTCGCCGAGCGGCACCGCGTGCCGGACCGGTACCACCGTGTACTCGGCGGCGGTGCCCCAGGGCCGCTGCCAGGCGGCCTCCCACAGCCACACCCGCTCGCCGATCAGCCCCTGGTCCACGCCCGCGCCGACCGCCTCCACGACCCCGGCGCCGTCCTGGCCGGGGGTCTGCCAGCCGGCCGGCAGGGGCCACTGCCGGCGGGCCTTCCAGTCGGTCGGGTTCACCCCGGAGACGGCCACCCGCACCAGGACCTCACCCGCCCCCGGCTCGGGCACTGGCCGGTCCACGAGCTGGAGCACCGAAGCGTCGCCGTTGGTCTCGTACACGATCGCCTTCATCGCCGCCTCCTCAGCCTCGACGCCCGGGCCGCGCGCCCGCGTCCCCGCTACCCGGACGGTACGGGATCATTCCGACCCCGGTAGGCACGGTTGCGGCGGATCAGCCGAGCCCGGCGACGACCTCCGGGGTCGGCCGGCCGCCGTCGGAGGCGCCGGGGAGGGCCCTGGCGTTGCCGGTCGTGGATGTCGGGTTCCGGCCGTGCGAGTGTCCGAAATCCGTCCCCAGCCACGGAGAGTGATGCTCTAGTGATAGATTTAACTAGATCGATTAAATCTGCGATGGGCCGAAAGGACGAAAAATGGGCAAACCCGGTCGGGTGACAAGAAGGGCGATGTTCTCCGTCGTCGCCATGGTGGTGGCCGTCGGGCTCGTGCCCGCACAATCGGCTAGCGCAGCTTCGCCATTCCAGTACGCCATCAAGGGCGGCGCACCCGAGTGGCGCGCGCTTGCCACGCACGACGCGATGGTGGACGCCGTACAGATCCCACGTGCGACCATCGCGAAGATGAGCACCGAGCAGCTCACCACGGCGGTACTGGACTATCCGCTGCTGCCCGACGCGCTGGCATTCAACGACGTCCAGCACGGTCTCGAGGTCGTGGCCTCCCGATTCACCGGGCTCCGTGAGCTGCTGCGGCGTCCGGACGCGCCCGCGGTGCTGCTCGACCGCTACCAGAAGCTGGACGTTCGCATCCCGTCGACGGACACCGAACTGCAGGCCGGTAACCGGACGCTCGACGTCTGGAAGCTGGAGAGCGTGCTCGCGCAGCCTCAGGTTCTCGACGCCATGACGGCGGGTCAACTCGAATCGCTGATGCGCGTCGGGCAGGAGAAGTTCGCCGTCAAGCAGAGCCACGCGGCGGTGTACGGCGACGCGGGGCTGGAGCCCACCGCCGTCCTGCTCGGTCGGGCGCTCGCCGTGCGGGAAGGCTGGGACTGGAAGCAGTCCCAGCTGCTGCGGGAGGGCATCCAACTCGTCCCCGGCGCCACGACCGCCACCCTGGACGCCGTCCGCCAGCACATGACCCAACCGCTCGTCCGGCACGAGGTGACCGACGGGTTCACCACGCAGGACTACTACAGCACGGTCTACACCCCGAGGGGCAGCGCGGTCACGGTCATCACGATGACCACCGAACTGACCAGTGCCCAGATCACGGCCAACAACAACTACGTGTACACCTACTACCCTTCGGCGACGCTCGAGCGGAGCTCCACCCGTAAGTACAACTGCCACTCCTACGCCTGGTACACCACGTCCACCGCGAACGACCGCTGGATGAACACCCCCGGCGACGACACGTACTGGAACGACGGCAGCTACACGAGGTGGCAGGTGCCGTACATCTGGTTCTCCAGCATGAAGTTGTCCTACGCCAGTGACGACCACTCGGGGATCTGGGTGGGCACCAGCAACTACGTCCGGTCCAAGTGGGGGCAGCTCGGCCAGGTGTACCACTACTGGAACTACGCGCCGTACAACAGCTCGACCACCTACTCCTACTTCCTGAGCTGATCGGAGCCCCGGAGGCGGTATCCGCCGCGTGCCAAGACAGCCGGATCGATGAGCAGGCCCGTGACGGGTCTGCTCATCGCCGCGTCGCTCAGCGGGCGGGTAGCGGGCTGACGTCGGCCTCCGGCCCGACGGCCGGCAGGCCGATCGGGCTCTGCGCCGGAATGATCGTGTGGCAGCGGCGGGCGATCGGCGCCAGCAACTCCCGCAGCCGGGCGGACCGGTCCGCCCCGAGCGCCAGCCACGGCCCGGCCGCGGCCCGGTCGGTGGCCTCCTCGACGGCGCGGAACTCGGCCGTGGCCCGCGCGGTCGCCTCGCCCTCGGGAGTCAGCCAGCCCCGCTCGACCAGCCGCTCCTCCGCCGCCGCCCACTCCTCGTCCGTCCAGCCCCGGGCCATCTGGTGGAACTCGCGGGACATGTCCACCCGGCAGCGCCAGGCCACCACCTCCGCCGGGTCGAGGCCGGCGGCGACCAGCGCGGCGACGTGCCCGTCGCCGCGGTGCTCGCGCAGCGTGGTGGCGGCCTGCCAGAGCCGGGCCAACGGGTACTCGCCGGCGGGCAGGGCCGCGTTCGCCGCGCCCAGCACCCGACCGGCGACCTGCACCGCGCCGGCCGCCTCCGCCAGCAGGTCGGCCGCCTCCGCGAGGTGCGCCTCGGGCAGCTCGTACGTCATCTCAGCCAGGGCCTGCACCGCTCCCGTGAGCCGGGCGCGTAGCGCCTCCTGCGGAGGGGCCAGTTTCCACACCGACGGCAGCGCCCGGGCCACCATCGACGGGGCGAAGCTGTAGAACGCGGCGACCACCGGGGCCGCCTCGACGGTGCCGAGCGGGGCGGCCCGGCCGGCGAAGTAGCCCCGCCAGTAGCCGCGCAGCCCGACCGCCTCGTAGGCGGCGCGGGCGCGCGGGTGGAAGTAGGTGACCGCGTGGACAGGCTCGAAGTGCGTCCACATCAGCCGGGCGAGCCCGGGGTCGTCCAGCGCCGCCACGTGCACCTCCGCGTCGGTCGGGTCACCGTGGAGCGGGGCCACAGCCCACGGTGACCCTGAACCTACTGGTGGTGCGCAAGGGGAGGAAGACTCCTGTGAACTAGCGCACCGCGCTACTACTGCGCCGCCAGCACGTCGACGACGAACCGCAGTGGGCCCTGGGGGCCGTCGAGGTTGGCGAAGGCCAGCTCGGCGGGGATGTCGAGCTGCACCCGGCTGCCCACGGTCACCCCGACCAGCCCCTGGTCCCAGCCCTTGATGACCTGCCCTACGCCGATCCCGAAGGTGGCCGGCTCGCCGTGCTTCCAGGAGGAGTCAAACTCCTTGCCGTCCTTGTAGTAGACCCCCACGTAGTTGGTGGTGATCTGCTGACCGGACTTCACCGCCGGGCCCTTGCCCTTGATCAGCGTGGTCACGGTGAGCTTCTTCAGCTCGCCCTTGCCCGCCTCGACCTTCGGCCTGGTGCCCAGCGCCGGATCCGCCCCCTCGGGCAGTTGCGGGGTGGGCGGCGCGGTGGGCCCAGCGGCCGAGGCGCTAGCCGACGGCGCGGAAGCCGCCTGGTCCTTGTCGTCGTCCCCGCTGTTCACGGCGACGAAGACCCCGATCAGCACGCCGACGACCGCGACGCCGGCGACCGCGCCGAGGATCGACTGCCGGCGGCGTTTCGCCTCGGCGGCCTTCTTCGCCGCCAGCTGGGCAGCCAGCCGCCGCTCCGCCTTGCCGCCCGGACCCTGGCCCGCCGGCCGGTTCTGCACACGCTCGCTCACGTCGACTCCCTGTCAAGAGATGGGGGCCCGGCGGCCGCTGCCGAGGCCAGCGCACACGGTACCCGGAGGGCCCCGCCGGGTGTCCCCCTCGGCCGGCCTCCTTTTGTGCCCCGGTGCGCCGTCTTTCCGATGCGCGGGCTCAGGTGCGAGTAGCTTTCGACCATGGCGATCCTCACCGAAGTAGACCTGGCCCTGCTGGCCGAGCCCCAACTCGCCCACATTGCCACCGTCGAGCCCGACGGAACCCCGCACGTCACGCCCGTCTGGATCGACACCGACGGGGAGCACATCGTGTTCAACACGGCCAAGGGGCGGCGCAAGTACGAGAACATCCGGCGCAACCCGGCCGTCGGGATCTCGATCGTCGACAAGGCGAACGACTTCCGCGCCCTGTGGGTGAAGGGCACCGCCGAGTTCGTCGAGGAGGGCGCCGACGAGCACATCGACAAGCTGGCGAAGAAGTACCTCGGGCAGGACACCTACCCGTTCCGCAAGCCCGGCGAGGAGCGGGTGATCGTCCGCGTCACCCCCACCCAGAAGCTCAACCAGGGCTGAGGCGAGAGGCTGGCCCCTTTTCCGTGTACGGCGGAGGAGGGGCCGGTACTCGTTCTGGACGCTGTGGAGCTGCCCCATCCGCGCTACCGCGTCCGGGCGGCCCCACCGGCGCGCCAATGGTCGTCCCGCCCGGCACGAGTCGCTGCCGGTGCGCGGGGGCCACAGGGCAGCAATAGCTCACCGGGCATGCCCCCAGTCGTGGCTGGCGCCGGTCAGGCCCGCTGTCGCTCTTCCGCCGTCGGCGCCGCTGCCGTGTTCACCGCTGGCGCGGCTGCCGGGTTTCGCCGTCGGCGCCGCCGCCGTGTTCACCGCTGGCGCGGCTGCCGGGTTTCGCCGTCGGCGCCGCTGCCGGCACTTCAGCCGCCAGCGGCGGCGTGGTCGCGGGGGTCGTCCGGCCGTCCGCGCCCGGCTGCCCCGTCGGTGCGGGCAGCTCCACAGGCGGCCGAAGAGAGTGTCGGACCGGCCGGCACGCTGTGCTCTCGCCGTCTCGTGGCCAAGCCGTCTCGCGTCCAGGCGATCCCGCGTCTAGGGGCTCGCGCCCAGGCCATTCCCGGCTCAGGCCGTCTTGCGGGCCGCCTTCTTCGGGGCCGCCTTCTTGGCGGCCTTCTTCTCCGGCGCCGCCTTCTCGGCTGCCTTCTTCGGGGCCGCCTTCTTCGCGCCCCCGCCAGCACCCGCACCGGTGGCCTTCTTGGCGGTCGCCTTCTTCTCGGCGGCCTTCTTCGCCGGCGCCTTCGCCGCCTTCTGCGCCGACCGGGCCGACGTGATCGGGGTCGGCTCGCCGCCGCCGGCCCGCTCCGGCTCCTCACCGCGCGCCGCCTTGGCCCGCTCGACGGACGCCTTCAGCGCCGCCATCAGGTCCACCGCCGCGGCCGGGGCCTCCTCGACCTCCTCCGGCTGGACGACCTCCCGGCCCTCCACCTTCGCGTCGATGACCTCCTGCAACGCCGCCCGGTAGTCGTCGGTGAACGCGTCCGGGGCGAACTCGCCGGCCATCGAGTCGATCAGCGAGCTGGCCATCGCCAGCTCCGGCGGGCGGATCTTCAGGTCCTCGTCCAGGAAGCCGAAATCCGGGGTACGCACCTCGTCCGGCCAGAGCATCGTGTTCAGCAGCAGTACGCCCTCGCGTACGCGCAGGGTGGCGAGCTGCTCCCGCTGGCGCAGCGCCACCTTGACGATCGCCACCCGCTCCGAGTCGGCCAGCGCGTCGCGCAGCAGCACGTACGGCTTGGTGGCCGCGCCCTCCGGCTCCAGGAAGTACGCCTTGTTGTAGAGGATCGGGTCGACCTGCTCGGCCGGGACGAACTCCAGCACGTCGATCGCGTGCGAGGTGGTCAGCGGCAGCTCGGCGAAGTCGGAGTCGGTGAGGATGACCATCTCGCCGCCGCCGATGTCGTACCCCTTGGCGATGTCGTCGTAGCTGACCTCCTCGCCGCAGACCTGGCAGGTGCGCTTGTAGCGGATCCGGCCGCCGTCGTCCCGGTGCACCTGGTGGAAGCGGATGTCCTTCTCCTCGGTGGCGGAGTACAGCTTCACCGCGATCGAGACCAGCCCGAACGAGACCGCCCCCTTCCAGATCGCCCGCATGGCCCCGCTCCTCTCACCGGTACAGCTCAGGATCGCAAAGGATCGAAGCGGGCGCGAGCGCTTCCGCAGGCAACTACAGTCAGGAGGTGCCCGGCGCGCCGCTGAAGCCGATGCTCGCGATGACCGGCCCGCTGCCCGCCGGCGCCGACTGGGCGTACGAGTTCAAGTGGGACGGGGTCCGCGCGCTGGCCGACATCGTCAACGGCCGCCAACATCTGTACGCGCGTTCCGGCGTGCAGATCACCGTCGCGTACCCCGAGTTGATCACCCTGGCCGAGCAGGTCGGCGACGCGCTGCTCGACGGCGAGGTGGTCTCGCTCAACGCCACCGGTCAGCCCTCGTTCACCGCGCTGGCCGCGCGGATGCACGTGCGGGACCCGGCCAAGGCGGCCCGGCTGGCGGCCAGCGCTCCGGTGACGTACATGATCTTCGACCTGCTCCGGCTCGGCGGCGAGGACCTGACCGGCCGCCCGTACCGGGAGCGGCGCGCGGCCCTGGAGGGGCTCGGCCTGGGCGGGGCGCGGTGGGCCGTACCCCCGGCTTTCTCGGACGGCCCGGCCACCTACGACGCGGCGGGCGAGAACGGCCTGGAGGGGGTGATGGCCAAGCGGCTCGGCTCCGCCTACCGGCCTGGCGTGCGCTCCCCGGACTGGGTCAAGGTCAAGCTGGAGGTGACCGGCGACTTCGTCGTCGGCGGCTGGCGGCCCGGCGCGCGCAAGATCGGCGGGCTGCTGGTCGGTGTGCCCCGCCCGGACGGGCGGCTCGCCTACCGTGGGCGGGTCGGCGGCGGCATCGGCGCGGCCATCGAGCGCGAGCTGCTGCGCGAGCTGGAGCCGCTGCGTACGGGCACCGCCCCGTTCGCCGGGGACGTGCCGCGCGAGGATGCGCGGGGCGCCATCTGGGTAGACCCTCGGGTGGTGGTGGAGGTGAAGTACGGCCAGCGCACCCCCGACGGCCGGCTGCGCTTCCCCCGGCTGCTGCGGCTGCGCCCCGACAAGCCGCCCGAGGAGGTCGACGATGCAGGCTGAACGGCTGCGGGTGACCGTCGAGGGCCGGGCGCTGGAGCTGTCCAACCTCGACAAGGTGCTCTACCCGGAGGCGGGCTTCACCAAGGGCGAGGTCATCGACTACTACACGCGGATCGCCCCGGTGCTGCTGCCGCACCTGGCCGACCGGGCGCTGACCCGCATCCGGTACCCGAACGGGGTGGCGGAGAAGTCGTTCTTCGAGAAGAACGCGCCGGCGGCCACGCCCGACTGGGTGCGTACGGAGACGCTGCCCGCGCCGGGATCGAGCAAGGGGCGGGAGACGATCGACTACGTCGTCGCCGAGGACCTGCCGACCCTGGTCTGGCTTGCCAACCTCGCCGCCCTGGAGCTGCACACGCCGCAGTGGAAGATCGGCGAACATCCGGACATGATGGTCGTCGACCTGGACCCGGGCACCCCGGCCGGGCTGCGGGAGTGCTGCCGGGTGGCCCTGCTGATGCGCGACCGGCTCGCTTCCGACGGGGTGGACTCGTACCCGAAGACGTCGGGGAAGAAGGGCATGCAGCTCTGCTGCCCGATCGCGGGCACCCAGTCCTCCGACGACGTGTCGGCGTACGCCCGGCGGATCGCCCAGGAGTTGGAGAAGATGCACCCGAAGCTGATCGTGTCGAAGATGGCGAAGAACCTGCGCCCCGGGAAGATCTTCATCGACTGGAGTCAGAACAACGCGGCGAAGACGACCGTGGCCCCGTATTCGCTGCGCGCCCAGTCCGTGCCGTCGGTCTCCACCCCGCTGACCTGGGACGAGGTCTCCGCCGGTGCCGCCGGCAAGCGCCCGGCGACGAAGCCGTACACGGCGGGGGAGGCGCTGAAACGGGTGGACAAGCACGGCGACCTGCTGGCCCCGCTCCTGAACGGCGGCCCGCCACTCCCCCTGTAAGCACCCACTCCCACCCCTGCCGCGCCTTGGCGATCTTGGACAGTTGTCGTTCGGTATGAACGCGAACTGTCCAACATTGCCGTGCGGCGGTGGGTGGGGCGCCACACGACGGTCGATAGGGTGAGGCGATCCGGAGTGAGGAGAGCCCGATGGCCGGACTGCCCACCGCCGCTGCGCCGGTGGCGCCCACCGACGCCGTCCTAGTCGCGGCGACCGACGCCGTCCCAGTCGCGGCGACCGACGCCGTCCCAGTCGCGGCGACCGAGGGCGGGTCGCCGCTGCTGACGTACCAGGATGAGGCCACGGGGGAGCGGGTCGAGCTGAGCGCGGGCCAGCTCGGCGGCTGGGCGGCGCGCACGGCGGGTCTGCTCCGGGACGGCTGCGGGCTCGGCCCCGGCAGCCGGGTGGCCGTGCTGCTGCCGCCGCACTGGCGTACCGCCGCGGTGCTGCTCGGCGCCTGGTCGGTGGGGATGGCAGTCTCGTTCCGGCCCCGGGCCACCGCTGGGCTGCCGGTCCTCGAACCGGGCGGCGACCGGCCGTACGACGCGGTGTTCGTGACTCCGCAACGCCTCGACGACTGGCTGGAGGACGTACCCGAGGGGGTGCACCGGTACCTCGTCGCCACCGGGGCGGGACCGCTGGCCGACGTACCCGTGAGCTGGCTCGACTGGTCGACCGAGGTGCTGCGGCACGCCGACACCCCGCCCGACTACGCCGCCGTCCGCCCGTCGGACGCGGCCACCCCGGACGGCACCAGCATCGGCGCGTACGGCAGCGTCGCGCGCGAACTGGCGGGGCGCCTCGACCTGCGGGCCGGCGACCGACTCCTGGTCGATGCGGCCGAGCACGACCAGCCGCTGAAGTGGCTGCTCGCCCCGCTCTCCGTCGGTGCGTCCGTGGTCATCTGCGCCAACCTCGACCCGGCCCGCCGGGACGCCCGCATCGCCGCCGAGCATCCCACCCACATTCTCTGACGCCAACTGCGTGGCCCGGAACGCACTTGACGCCCACCGGGCCGCGCCTGCCTACTTGCTCTCGCGCCGCCGCCCTGCCGGGACCCGGTGATCATGAGGTTGGCGGCACCATCGGCGATCAACTTTGCCGCCAACTCCATGATCATCGAGGCGGGGCAGGCCGGGGTGGGGCAGGCCGGGGTGGGGCAGGCCGGGGTGGGGCAGGGGTGGGGCGGGGCGACATCGGCGGGCGCGCCGTGGGAGGGAAGCAGGGGTGGAACGGGTGGGAGCCGGTGTGGGTGCGGTCAGCTGGGGCGAGGTCGGCGAGGGGGACCTCGGGGCGTTGGGTGAGCTGGCTCAGGCGTGCCTCAGCGCCGACGGCGGGCTGCCGCTGTTCGGGCGTACTCCGTTGTTGCGGGCGCGGCTGCTGCAGGGACGTACCCTCGGGGTCTGGCACGATGGCGGGCTGATCGCGGCCGTGAGCGTCGGGGCCGGCCGGGAGCCCGCGACCAGCACCGGCCTGGTGCATCCGGCCTGGCGGGGGCGGGGACTCGGCGGACGGCTCCTCGACTGGGCGGGCGAGCAGGCCGAGGACGCGGACCTGCTGCTCACCACCGAGTCGTGGAGCCCCGGCGCGGAGGCGCTGTTCGCGGCGCGCGGCTTCGAGCGGACGTTCGCCGAGTGGGTGCTGCGGCACGACCTCACCGACCTGCCGGCGGTCGCGCGCCCCGAGGGCGTGCGGATTGAGCCGGTGACGTGGGACAACGGGCCGGAGCTGTTCGAGACGTACCGTGCGTCGTTCGCCGACCGGCCCGGCTTCAGCGAGCCCACCGCCGAGGAGTGGCTGGGCGAGCTGCGGGAGGACGACGAGTACCGGCCGGAGCTGTCGATGATCGCGCGCGGCCCCGACGGCGCGGCGGTCGGCTTCCTCAACGTGATCGACAACTGGATCGACCAGGTGGGCGTCGTGCCCGGCTGGCGGGGCCGGCGCGTCGGGGCGTACCTGGTGGGGAGCGCGCTGCGGTCGTTGGCCGGGGATCAGGCGGGGGCCGCGTGGCTCTGCGTCAACGACAACAACCCGGCCGCCGCGCTGTACCGGCGGCTCGGGTTCCGCGACGCCGGCCGCCGCGCCCGCTACCTGCGCCGTCGACCGTGAAACTTTCGCCTCGGGGGGCCGTGCTCGCGGCCCTGGCCGACCTCTGGGACGAGGGATGTCCCGTGGTGGCCCCCGATCCGATCAGGAATCGAGAAGCCCCCGGGTGTCGTGGGCCTAGCCTTGCTGGAGACGGCCGGCATCGCGCCGAGCCCTGAACGTCGAAAGGCAGCCCGGAAATGCCCGCAGAGAACTCCCAGACCGAGTCCGACGGCTTCAGCGCCGAGGAGCGTGCCGCGATGAAGGAGCGCGCCGCCGAGCTGCGCGCCGAGGGCAAGAAGGGCGCCAAGAAGGCCGACGGGTTGCAGGCGGTCCTCGACAGCATCGCGAAGATGGACCCGGAGGACCGTGCGCTCGCCGAGCGCGTGCACGTGGCGGTGACCGCCACCGCTCCGGAGCTGTCGCCGAAGACCTGGTACGGGATGCCCGCCTACGCGAACGAGGACGGCAAGGTCCTGGTCGCCTTCAAGAACTCGGGCAAGTTCAACACCCGCTACTCGACCCTGGAGTTCCAGGACGCGGCCAACCTCGACGACGGAGACATGTGGCCGGTGTCGTACGCGCTCCAGAAGTGGAGTCCCGCCGTGGAGCAGAAGGTCATCGAGCTGGTGAAGACCGCGGTCTCCTGACCGTCGCCGCCTACTGCTGCCGGCCCTGCCGGGCGAGGACTCCCGCCACGTCGGGCGGCTGGAACGCGTCGCCCTTCTGCACCTTGCCGTCGCGGATCACCGGCAGCCCGTCGGCCCCGAGCTTGCTCATGTTCGCCCTGTGCACCTCGGCGATGACCGCGTCAAGGTCGACCCCGTAGCTCACCGCCGTCCCGTACGCGACGTAGACCACGTCGGCCAGTTCGCGTGCGATCTCGTCGAGCCGTCCACCCTGAGTGGCCTCCGCGAGCTCCCGGACCTCCTCGTCCAGTAGCCGCTGCCGGCGCTCGGCGAGATCGGCCGGCACCGCCGTCGGCCGGTCGGCACGAGCCAGCCCGAACACCTCATGGAACTCGCGCACAAGGCGCATCGGAGAGTCGTTCACCCGGCGACGATACTGAGCCGTCCCGCGGCCCGAGTGGCGATCCTGTCACCCCGGCGGTCCTCACCTGCGGTCCTCATCGGCGGTTGAGCAGGCGTGAGCAGGGCGCGGTGTGGTCGACCGGCAGGGCACACCGCGCGCCGCCGGGCAGCAGCCGGTCGCAGAAGACCCAATGGCGTACGTGCTGCTCGTCCTCGGCCGACACGGTCACCCCGCCCGGCTCGACGCGGGCGCTGAGCCGGGCCAGCACCCGGGCGGCCGTACGGGCGAAGATCCGCGCCCGGAGCAGGTCGGGCGCGGTGATCGGCAGGTGGATGATCCAACGGTCCGTCATCGGTACCGGTGGTTCGCCGCCTGGGCGCTCTGCCACGCGCGCAGGGCACTCTTGATCCGTACGTTCTCCTCCTGCACCGCGACCAGGGCCTTCTGCGCGACGGCGAGTTCGTCGGCCACCTCGTGCAGGAACGATCGGATCTCGACGGGGTCGAGGCCGCGCCGGCGTTCGTTGAAGTGCCGGTGGCGGATCTGCGAGGGCCGCAGGGGCAGGCGTGTCTGCGGTGGCCTGGTGTTCTGCGTCATCGGTCGTGGTGTGTCGCGCCGGTTCGTGAGCCGCCGGATCAGGTTGCGCACGGGGTGACCGCCCTTCGTCGGATCGCGTCGGTGGTGGTGGAGGGGGCGGTCTCCGCCGCTTGCCGGTCGGCGGAGACCGCCCCGGCCTGCCACCGCAGCCTCGTTCGGCGAGTACGGCAGCAGGGCCGCGCCGGGGGGCGCGGAGGAGTGAGGTCTCGTCGGCGATGCGAGACCGGTACGAGAGGCGCCAACCGACCGCAACGGCACCGCATCACCGACAGCGACGCTATTGCCACCGAGTCACCTATGTCAAGCATGTCTCCGAGTCAGCTACCCACCTATGTCAGTCGTGCTACGTACGTTGCCTGTGGCGAAGCGACTGATCGATACTGAGCGGGCCAACCGACTGCAAGGGGCCCGCTGTGCCTATTCCGCCCACCATGAACGAGCTACTCGCCGATCTAGAGAAGAAGATCAAGGATGGGACATACCCGCCTGGCTCTCAGTTGCCCTCTGGGCGGGCACTGGCGGCGTCGTACGACGTGTCGCAGTCCACGATCAGCCGGGCGGTGGCGCGGCTGCGGGACGAGGGTGTGCTGGTTGGCCGCCCGGGTCGCGGCGTCTTCGTCGCAGAGTCTCCACGGCGCTGACCAGCACCTAGCGACAGTTTGCGCCCGCCATCCTGTCGACTCCAGTTGCTTGGCCTTGGCGGCCAGGGGTTGCCGGTGGCAGGCCTGGCTAGACGCGCATCTGAACGCGCGGAGTTTTAGATCGCCCCATCCGGGGAGGATTGCACCAGCGAGCAGCGAAGGCCCCAGGTCGGCTACAATCTTCAAGTTTTGCTCAGCGAGCCTCTACCGCCGTGGTTCGATCGGAGCCATACTGACCTTGACGTACACACCCCTTCCCAGGCCTAGCTACGTAGATGATCTAGAAAACTTGGGGGCGCGCAACGGCGTTCGCCGCTGGCGAGATCGAGATGGTCGTATCTACACCTATGATGGCCAGCACTGTGAGTTGGAGGTGTTCAACTCCCGTGGCCGCCACATAGGCGTCGCGGACGTATATACTGGAGAGTTCACGAAGCCTGCGGTCAGAGGAAGGAAGATCGATGTTTAAGCTCCTTCAGCGTAAGCGACCCGATGATCGGTCAACCTTCATCGACGATGTGCTGGATGGTAAGGCAACGCTCGATGAGATTGACGACTATATCGAGCGCTGGCATGAGGCACCCGAACACTCTCGAGCTGCGTCCATGGAACTTCATGACTTCCTTGGTATGACCTGGGAAGAGTATCGTCTCTGGGGTGAGCGGCCCGAATCTCTTCGCTTTACCGTAGCGGCCCGCAGGGCGAAGCGGCCGGTTGCGGAGGTGCTTCGCGCCAATCTGATGATGGGTGCGGCCGCGCGGTCGAGTGACGCCACGGATGCGGAGCAGGTGCTCGCGTGGCTGCAGGCAAAGGGGCGCATCGCGGACAATCCAGCTCGCTAATGACTGATGCTGAACTCGGTCTTTGGTGCACTCGATGCCCTGAAGAGCCTGCAATGGCTCTCGCCGCGACAATAGTTGACCGGTACGACTTGCACCCTCCGGTCAATGTCGAGAAGTTGGTGCAGGACTGTGCGGACCTCTTCTTCGAAGACTGGCCCTTTGTTGGGTGTGACGCGTTAGTTTATGGCCTTCATCTGCAGCGACCACAGGTCTTTGTGCGGACTGGACTGCATCGGAGGCGCCAACGTCTTACGTTGGCGCACGAGTATGGCCATATCAAGATGGGTTGGCATTACGGAACGGTGGGCTGCCAGGCCATTGCGAGCGAGGTAGGCGTCAGATCAGACGAGTTGGGCCCAGGTCACGATAGTGGCGAGCAGGAGCGCGAGGCTACGCGTTTTGCAGGATGCCTACTTATCCCCGAGAGGTTCGTAAGGCCACTGATCCGCAGCGCCGACATGGAGGTCATTCTTGGCGGCCTGAATCGCGCGGAAGTTTCGGCGGATGCTGCGTTTATGCGGTTACGGTACCTTCTTCAGCCTGGGTTCGTATTTACCTTCAAGGTTGGGGCGGAGCGGCGGATGTACACCACCCCTGGCACTGTTGTCCCGACGGGCTTCAGTCAGCTCGATACGCGGACGCGGAGAAGGTTATCGGTGGACTCAGGGGTTGCCACTGTCAGCGATAGGCGAGTCGAATGGTTTCGGCTCACCGATTTTGAAGTGTTTGAGCCTGTGCCGGGCTCGCCGTCGGCGACTAATCTCTTGCGCTCGGCGATTGCGTCATACGAACTCGACCCGATGCAGCGACAGAAGGTGCTGCTCAGCATTAACGGCGTGGTTGGAGGTAGTCTTTCTGCAGAAAGAGCGCACACCCCCCAACAGGCACTAGCAATCCTGCGTCACAAGTTTGACGGCAAGCCAGAATATCGAGACGTCGTACGCCACCCCGACTTCGACCTGTACTTGCGGCGCAAAGTTGAAGAATGGGCCCAGAGGCGGAGACTGCTTTAAAGGCATCGTGACGCTGCTCGTTATGGCGACACCGCCCTGCTGGAACCATGCCGGGACAGTCAGTCGAACGACGGCAGGGACGGCCCCAGGACGTCGTCTACGTCCGATTGTTACGCGTACCCCGCTCGGCCAGGAGGTCACGTGATGCAGCCCGGCGCTCGTCCCGAGATCACCCATTACACCTACCGCGTCACCTGGTCCGCCGAGGACCAGGAGTTCGTCGCCACCTGCGCCGAGTTTCCGTCCCTCTCCTGGCTGGCGTCGTCCCAGATCGAAGCCTTGCAGGGGGTCCAGGACCTGCTGCGTGACGTGATCGCCGACATGGAGGAGCAGGGTGAACAGGTGCCGCAGCCGTTCGCGGACCGCCACTACTCGGGAAAGTTCAACCTGAGGGTCGGCGAGAGCCTGCACCGAGAGCTCGTTATTCAGGCCGCCGAAGATGGCATGAGCCTCAACCAGTACGTCCTGCGTAAGCTCCGAGCCGCCTGAGCAAGGCCGTTCAGTCGACGGCCGGACACAGTTGCTCGTCTCGTCGGACTCCAGCAGCTTTCCGTCTCACCACCGAATCCGACGATTGGTCGTACGCCGAGCCAAATGGCTTTGCTCGACTGCCCAGGCAGACATGCTTTCGTTGGTGACTACTTTTCGGGGCGGAATCCATCGGCCACGCCGTTACGCTCTTGTGCGGCTGTGATGCCATCACAGCACTCAGCCGGCGACGGGGGTATGCCGGCGGCCTCCACCATCGAATCAGGGGAACCACTTGAAGAAGAGGCTGATCGGGTTCGTCTCCGCTCTCGCTACCGCCCTCGGCGGGTCGCTGGCCGTCGCGGCCCCCGCGCAGGCCGCCACTCCGGCCGTCATGATCACCAAGGTCTACTACAACTCGCCGGGCAGCGACACCGGGTCGAACACCAGCCTGAACGCCGAGTACGTGCGGCTGACCAACAAGCGCAGCACCACCATCAACCTGAAGTACTGGACTCTGCGCGACAAGGCCAACCACGTCTACAAGTTCAGCGGCGACTTTAACCTGAAGGCCGGCTACAGCGTGGTGATCCACACCGGCAAGGGCACCAACACCAGCAGCAACCGCTACTGGGGCTCGGGCAGCTACATCTGGAACAACACCGGCGACGCCGCCTACCTGCGCAACTCCGCCGGCACGGCGATCGACAGTTGTTCCTGGGGCAGCAGCGGCAGCTACACCAACTGCTGACGACCTTCGAATGCCGGCCCACCTTTCATGAGTGGGCCGGCATTCGGCGTAGTGCATCTAGAGGCGGGCGGCCTTCTCGCCGTGTACGGCTGTGTATTCTGCCGCGAGCCAGGGCCCCAGGTCGTCGATGAGTTCGCGGAGCACAGCCGGATCTGGCGAGGGTGCGCGGCCCGTGATGGCGGCCCTGCGCATCTGCTCGGCACGGTCCGGATAGTAGAGCCCGAACACCTCGGCGGGCTCGGTGAGGTCGCTGGTCCAGCCTCCCCAACGGGGCATGACCAGGGTGAATCCGGTCCTGACGATGCGCCGGGCGACGAGCCGGCTGAGGGCTTTTCGTTGGCTGTCGGTCTTCGCTTCGGCCGCTCGGCTGCGCCAACGCGGAAGCGCAAGCGACAGGTCGCCGTTTGTCTCCCGGGCGAGCAGAGGAGTGGGCCGGTAGCGGGGGAGATGGTCGGCGAGGTCGTCGCCCAGCAGCGGAGTGCACAGGCAGGCGACGAAGAAGCCGAGATCGTGGCGTTCACGCTCGCTGAGCAGGGTCCGTGCGCTGAACAGCAGGATGCCCACGCCGTCAATCTGGGCGAAGGACCGATCGAGGTCCTGCTCGATTCTCTTGACATCCGCCCGGTCGGTCTCGGTCGGCTCGGCGTGCAGGGCGAGCAGCAGGTCGAGATCGGAGGCCCGGGGGATGGCGGTGCCGCGAGGGATGCTGCCGTAGATGTAGGCACTGTGCAGTCGGTCGCCACCGAAAGATTCGGCTATCCGGGCGCGTGCCGCGTCGACGACAGCGGCGAATGCGCCTGGCACCCGGCTCAGCGCGCCTTCACGCGCAATCGATCCCTCGGCGTCCAGCCCTCTTCCGGCCACCGGCTGGCCCTCCCTATGTCGGCGATATGGCGGTATCGGAGCGCCGTGGACACCGCCATATCGCCGACATGGCGGTTACCCGCCGACCCGGCGTGCCCCGACCGGCCTCAGTCGACGGTCGGCAGCTTCGGCCCGAGGACGTCGTCCGCGTCCACGATCGTGTACGCGTAGCCCTGCTCCGCCAGGAACCGCTGCCGGTGTGCCGCGTACTCCGTGTCGATCGTGTCCCGGGACACCACCGTGTAGAAGTGCGCCTGCCGCCTGTCCGCCTTTGGCCGGAGCACCCGCCCCAGCCGCTGCGCCTCCTCCTGCCGCGACCCGAACGTCCCCGACACCTGGATCGCCACCGCCGCCTCGGGCAGGTCGATGGAGAAATTGCCGACCTTCGAGATGACCAGCGTGCGGATCTCGCCCGACCGGAACGCGTCGAACAGGCGCTCCCGTTCCTTGTTCGTCGTCGACCCCTGCACGATCGGCGCGTCCAGGTACTCGCCGAGCTGGTGCAACTGGTCGATGTACCCGCCGATCACGAGCACCTGGTCGTCCGGGTGCCGGTCGACCAGCGCCCGGACCACGGGCAGCTTGGTGCGGGCGGTCGCCGCCATCCGGTACCGCTCTTCGGACTCCGCCGTCGCGTACGACATCCGCTCCGCGTCGGTGAGCGTCACCCGTACCTCGGTGCATTCTGCCGGGGCGATCCAGCCCTGCGCCTCGATGTCCTTCCACGGCGCGTCGTACCGCTTGGGGCCGATCAGGCTGAACACGTCGCCCTCCCGGCCGTCCTCGCGTACCAGGGTCGCCGTGAGCCCCAGCCGGCGGCGGGCCTGGAGGTCCGCGGTGAACCGGAAGATGGGAGCGGGCAGCAGGTGGACCTCGTCGTAGACGACCAGGCCCCAGTCGCGCGCCGAGAACAGGTCCAGGTGGGTGAAGGCGCCGCCGCGCCGCGAGGTGAGCACCTGGTACGTCGCGATGGTGACCGGCCGGATCTCCTTGCGCTCGCCCGAGTACTCGCCGATCTCGTCCTCGGTCAGCGACGTGCGGGCGACCAGCTCGCGCTTCCACTGCCGCCCGGCGACCGTGTTGGTGACCAGGATCAGCGTGGTCGCCTTCGCCTCGGCCATCGCCGCCGCCCCGACCAGCGTCTTGCCCGCGCCGCAGGGCAGCACGATGACGCCGGACCCGCCGGCCCAGAACGACTCGACGGCCTCCCGCTGGTACGACCGCAGGGTCCACGCCGGGCGGCCGTCCTTGCCCTGCTCGGCCAGCTCGATGGGGTGCGCCTCGCCGTCGACGTACCCGGCCAGGTCCTCCGCCGGCCAGCCCAGCTTGAGCAGCGCCTGCTTCAGCCTGCCCCGCTCGGACGGGTGCACCGCGATCGTGTCGTCGTCGATTCTCGCGCCGAGCATCCCGGCGAGCTTCTTGCTCTTGGCGACCTCGATCAGCACGACCCGGTCCAGGGCGCGCAGGACGAGGCCGTGCACCGGGTCGTTGGCGAGCTGGAGCCGGCCGTACCGGTCCATCGTCTCGGCCACGTCGACCAGCAGCGCGTGCGGCACCGGGTAGCGGGAGTACTTGATCAGGGAGTCGACCACGCCCTCGGCGTCGTGCCCGGCGGCGCGGGCGTTCCACAGGCCGAGCGGCGTGAGCCGGTACGTGTGCACGTGCTCGGGGGAGCGCTCCAGCTCGGCGAACGGCGCGATGGACATCCGGCAGGCCTGGGCGTCGGGGTGGTCGATCTCCAGCAGCAGGGTCTTGTCCGACTGCACGATCAGTGGTCCACCGCTCACGCCAGCGTCCTCTCCTGAGCCTCGTTACCGGCCCCGCTGAGTAACCCCGGGCCGACCATCCAGTCTTGCACAGAGCCGGATAGGGGCAGAAAATCCGGACACTGGGTGCAACCATTCCGGTATCTCCAGCGTCTATCAGAGGGACGATCGCCCCGGGAGGCCGCATGAAGCGCGTCAGGTTCAGGATCGGGGTCGTCGGCCTGGCTGTGGTCACGCTGGTCGGCGCCGCTGCGTGCACGCCCGATCCGCAGGCCGACCCGGGTGGCCGTGGAGGGGGGCTGGCCCAGGCCGGCTCGGTGGAGCAGGCAACGGGGGCGGGCGGCGCGTCCGGCTCCGACCAGGTGACCCGGCCCGTCAACAAGCCGACACCGGCACCCACGAAGACGACCGCGAAGCCGAAGCCCGCGCCGACCCGCACGACGGCCAAGGAGACGACGGCCCCCGCCGCCACGTCCTGCCCGCAGGGCGAGCACCAGCGCGAGGTGGAGACGTACCTGGCCAAGCTGGGCGGGTTCGGAAAGGTGATCGTGGACGGCAGGCAGTCCGCCACCGACTGCGCCGCGATCAAGAAGTTCCAGCAGCGGTACGACATCCGCCCGCCGGCCGGCCGCGCCGGCCCGCTGACGTACGACGTGGCGAAGCGGCTGGCCACGACCGACGTGCGCCGCTGCAACGCGGGGACGGGGTCGGCCACCACGTTCTGCATCGACCTCACCCGGCAGACCACCTGGGCGATGCGCAGCGGGAAGGTCGTCTGGGGGCCGACGGTGACGCGTACCGGGATGCCGGGCTACCGCACTCCCGCCGGGACGTTCAAGATCAATTATCGGAACATCAAGGAGTGGTCCAACCCGTACGAGGTGTGGCTGCCGTACTGGCAGCACTTCACCCAGGGCATGGGCTACCACCAGACCACGACCTACCTGCACAACAAGTCGATCGGCTCGCACGGCTGCATCAACCTGCTCCCGTCCGACGCCCGCCGCGCCTGGGAGCTCGGCAAGATCGGCAGCCGGGTGATCGTCTTCGGCCGCCGCCCCGGCACCTGACGCCGTCCGGCGACCGGTCCGGTCTCGACGCCGAGGCCGGCCCCGGCGCCCCGGGGATTGTTCCCTCACCCCTCCAGGAGGTGGGCGATGAGCGTCGACCACGACCTGACCACCGAGGACGAACCAGGCCGGGCCGCCGAGGTCACGGCGGCGGCCCTGCTCGGGTACGCCACCGCCGCCGTCGTCCTCGTCGCCTGGTTCCTCTACGGCTGGCTGGTCCAGCGGCAGGGCCTCGTCGCCTCGGTCGGCGAGTCCGCCGGGGCCGGGTTCGGCCTGCTGCTGGCCATCGCCGTCGTGGGCACGTTCCGCCGAGACCGCCGCTGACCTGTGCCCCGTCGACCGGGGACGCGGCGTCGACCGGGCACGCCCGTCAGGTCTCCCGGACGGCTGCCGTGATGCGGTGCAGGGCGAACGTGTGCAGCATCTCCGTGCGCTCGTCCTCCGCCCGCAGGTAGCCCGCCCCGATCGACACCGGCCGGACCAGCCGCGACGCGGTCGCCCCGTGCGCGTCGACGTACCCCACCCAGACCAGCGCCTTGTCGCGCACCGCCTGCTGGAGCACCGCCAGGGCGTCCACGTGCGTGTGCGCGGGCATCGGGCCGGTGCGCGCCGCGCCGCCGCGTACCACCGCCGGGGCCCGCCGTGCCGCCCGGGCCGCCGCGTCGCCGCGCCGGATCTGCTCCACCACCCCGAGCAGCCGGGGCAGGGCCAGCTTCGGGGACGCCAACGGGTCCAGCGTGCGGGACAGCGGCGCCCGGCCCGGCGCGCGCCGGGTCTTCGGGCGGGCCAGCACCGCCGCGCCGGAGGCGTCCTCCGGCACCGGCGCGTACCCGGCGTCGCGCAGCGCGGTCAGCATCCGGTTCATCTGGTACGGGGTGACCAGCACCGTCGGGGCCAGCCGGCGGAACGCCAGCGCCTCCAGCCGCCGGTCGGCCAGCACCTCGGCCAGCAGCGCCTCGTCGTCGCTGCGCACGTACCCGCCGGCCGAGCCCAGCCGCAGCCCGCCGTGCTTGCGCGCCACGTCGTCCACCAGATAGGTGAGCCCCTGCGGCACCGGGGTGCGGGACCGGCGGCGGAACAGGGCGTGCAGGTCGTCGGCCGAGTACCCGGCGTCCAGGGCCCGGCGCACGCTCGCCGTGGTGACCCGGTGCACGCTGGCCCCGCCCGCCGACTCGTGCTCGGCCACCACCTCCAACTCCCCGGCCAGGGCCGGGTGGGGCGGGCCGGGCACCACCACGGTCAGGTCCGCCTGCACCAGGAAGTGGTCGACCGGGGCGGGCAGCAGGGCGTCCAGCGCCCGTACGGCGGTCGGCGCGCCGTCGCCGTCGGCGTCCGCGCGCAGGCCCAGCGGGTCGTCCGCGCCCCGCTCGTCGGCCTCGGTCACGTCGGCCAGCAGCAGCCGCCCGTACGAGGTGAGCGCCCCCAGCCCGGTCACCCCGAGCTGGGCGGCCTCCGCCAGCACCTCCCGGTGCGCCTTCTCCCGGCCCCGGCTGCGCCGGGGCGCCCGCCAGTCGAGCAGTTCGAGGACCTCGTCGGGGGTGGGGGCGGCGGCCGGCTCCAGGGCGGCCAGCACCCCGAGGACGGAACGTCGGGCGGCCGGCGCCCCGGCCCGTTCCGCCTCGGCCGAGAGCACGCTGATCGGCCGGTCCCGGTCGTCCCGCTGCCCGACCAGGCCCACCTGGCGGGTCATCAGCAGCCACGCCCGGGCCAGCTGCTCCCAGCGCTGGGCCAGCGACATGGCGCGCCACACCTCGTACCCGCCCGTGGGCAGGATCTGTTGGTCGGCGCCGTACCGGGTGGTGGTGGCCCCGGGCAGCTCCAGCTCGCCGGCCAGCCCGGCCGCGTACGCGACCTCCAGCAGCAGGGCGGTCGTCGGATCGTCCAGCCCCAGCGCCTTGGCCAGCCGGCGCAGGTCGCGCACCCCGACCCCGCCCGAGCGCAGCACCGGCACCGGCTCGGCGGACAGCAGCTCCAGCAGCGCCTCGGTCTGCCGTACCACCTCCATGGTCTGCCCGGCCCCGGCCGAGTCGACGGCCTTCGCCTCGCGCGACGCGGCGGCCACCGGCGGCGGGCTGGCGCGCAGCGGGCCGAGCGGGCCGCTGTCGCGGCGCAGCAGCAGGCCGACCTCCCGGGGCAGCTCCACCGTCCCGGCGGACACCTGCACCAGCAGCCGGTTGTCGACCAGCCAGCGCACCGGCGAGCCGGTCGGCGCGCCGCCGTTGACCGGGTCCGGGGGCACGGCGTCCTCCGCCCCGAGCGGCGGGGCGGACAGTGCCCCCGGGGGCACGCTGCCCACCGGGGGCCCGGCCGCGAGCCGGTCCAGGATCGCCCGCGCCGGCGGGGGAGCCGCCAGCAGCGTGCGCCGCAGCTTCGCCGGGTCCGCGCAGAGGGCCGCCGTCCGCGGGTCCAGCTCCGCCGCCGGCCGGCCCAACCCCGCCGGGTACGGAGACACCTCGTCGACGCCGTCGGCCACGCGCAGGGCGTGCTCGGGGCCGTACAGCAGGAACAGCGCGCGCAGCCGGTTCACCGTGCCGCGGATGGTGGCCGGGGCGGGCGGGTGCGCCCCGGCGGTCGCCATGGCGAGGACCGCCTCGGTGGAGGTCACGCCGTCGGCCGGGTCCCGGGTCAGCCGGGCCGCGTCGAGGATCTGGAGGGTGAACTGGTCGAGCCCGTCCAGCGCCCGCGCCACGGAGACCCGGGACGCGGCCCGGACGGCGAGCGCGGAGACGTCGGCCGGCACCGGTACGACGAGGTCGGGCCGCAACTGGAGCAGGGCGGCCAGGGACTCGTCGGGCAGCGTCCGCAGATGGTCGGCGAGTGAGGTGGTCATCGTCGTTCCACGCTAGCCCGCCTCGGGCCGGTCGCGCCTCTCGGACGTCCGGCTCGGGTCGACGACGTGGCAGGTACGGTTCCGGCATGCCCCCACTGACGGTCGGTTTCGACCTCGACATGACCCTGGTCGACTCGCGTCCCGGCATCGCCGCGGCGTTCCGGGCGCTGACCGCGCGCACCGGCGTGCCCGTGGACGCCGACGCGGCGGTGTCCCGGCTCGGGCCGCCGCTGCGGGTGGAGATCGCCCGCTGGTTCCCGCCCGAGCAGGTCGAGTCGGCCGTCGAGGCGTACCGGGAGCTCTACCCGGCGTACGCGATCACCCCCAGCCTGCCGATGCCCGGCGCGGCGGCGGCGATCGAGGCCGTGCACGCCCACGGCGGCCGGGTAGTGGTGGTCACCGCGAAGGCCGGTCGGCTGGCCCGGCTGCACCTGGACCACCTCGGGCTGGCGGTCGACGAGCTGGCCGGCGACCTGTTCGCCGAGGAGAAGGCGACGGCGCTGCGCGCCTGGAACGCCACCCTGTACGTCGGCGACCACGTGGCCGACATGACGGCCGCCGGGGCGGCCGGAGTTCCCGGAGTCGGGGTGGCGACCGGCCCATGCTCGATCGACGAACTGGAGTCCGCGGGTGCCCGAGTGGTGCTCGACGATCTCACCGGATTCCCGGCGGCGCTCGACCGCATGATCCGGCTAGCCTTTACGCAGTAGACGTCTCAAACGAAGCAGAGGTTCTCACGTGCCTACGGGTCGAGTGAAGTGGTACGACGCGGCCAAGGGATACGGGTTCGTCACCAGCGACGAGGGTGGCGACGTGTTCCTTCCGAAGGGCGCGCTGCCGACAGGTGTCACCGACCTCAAGGGCGGTCAGCGGATCGACTTCAGCGTGGTGGACAGTCGCCGGGGCGCCCAGGCGATGGGGGTCAAGCTGCTGGAGGCCCCGCCGTCCGTGGCGGAGTTGCGCCGCCGGCCGGCCGAGGAGTTGCACGGCCTCGTCGAGGACATGATCAAGGTGCTGGAGGCGAAGGTCCAGCCGGACCTGCGGCGGGGCCGCTTCCCCGACCGTAAGACGGCGCAGAAGATCGCTCAGCTCGTCCACGCGGTGGCGCGCGAGCTGGAGGTCTGAGGAATCAGCCCGGCGTCGGCGGCCCGGCCCAGCAGCGCTTCCACGGCGGCGAACCCCGCGTCCCCCAGGTTCGCGGTGAACTCGTTGACGTAGAGCGCGATGTGCCGGTCCACGACGTCGGGCTCCATCTCCTGGGCGTGCGCGAGCACGTACTCCCGGCTGGCCTCCGGGTCGGCCCACGCCTGCCGCACCGACTCCCGGACCCACTCGGACGCCGCCACGGGGTCGACCGCACCCCTGCGGGCCAGGATCGCCCCGAGCGGGATCGGCAGCCCGGTGTCGCCCTCCCACCACTCGCCGAGGTCGACCAGGGCGGTCAGCCCGTGCCGGGGGTACGTGAACCGTGCCTCGTGGATGACCAGCCCGGCGTCGTACCGGCCGGCCGCCACGGCCGGCATGATCTCGTGGAACGGGACCACCTCGATGCGCGCCGGCGGCCGGTCCGCCGACCAGAGCCGGAACAGCAGGTACGCGGTGGTCCGGTCCCCGGGCACCGCCACCGTCGCACCGGTCAGGTCCGTGCGGTCCCCCCGGGTCAGCACCAGCGGACCGCAGCCCCGGCCGAGCGCACCCCCGCAGGGCAGCAGGTGGTAGTCGTCCAGCAGCCACGGCAGCGCCGCGTAGCTCACCTTCACCAGGTCGAACGCGCCGCGCTCCGCGGCCGTGTTGGTGACGTCCACGTCGGCGTACGTCACCTCGACCGGCGGGGCGCCGGGCACCCGGCCGTGCACGAGGGCGTGGAAGACGAACGTGTCGTTGGGGCAGGGCGAGATCGCCAGGGAGAGCGCCACGCCCCCACCGTATCCCCGCCCCTTACCGCCCCAGCGCGGGCACCGCCGGCTGTGACCGGCCTCCGCGCCCGGCGTGGCCCTCTCGCGCCCGGCGTGGCCCTCTCGCGCCCGGCGTGGCCCCCGCGTCTGTTGTGGGCGCTCGCGCCTGATGTGCTTGCCCGGGCCCGTGGTGACCCGGCAGCACCGGCTTGTGGCGCCGCCGGGACTGGGCGAGCGTGTGCTGTTCGCCGCCGGGGGCTGGGTGCCATGGTGCTGTTCGCCGCCTGTGGAGCTGCCCGCACGGATGGGGCAACCGGAACAGGGTGAGCGATCCTGCTAGGGCTGCCCGGACCGCCCGGAGCCGCCTGGGTCGCCCGGAGCCGCCTGGGTCGCCCGGAGCCGCCTGGGTCGCCCGGGTCAGCCCAGACCCTCTGGGTCGCCCGGTCGCCTGGTCCGCCCGGGTCGCCTGGATCGTCCGGAACCACCTGGGCCGCTCGGAACCGCCTGGGCCGCCGGCCGGGCCTTCTGGGCCGTTGGACCGTCTGGGTCCTCTGGGCCGTTGGACCGTCTGGGCCTTCTGGGCCGTTGGGTTGCCGGGCCACCTCTGGACTGTTGGACCGCTGGGCTGCCTGGGCCGTTGGCATTGGGCGCACCGGCGGGGCAGCTCCACAGGGGGTTGGAGGATGCCCACCCGGCGGGGCGGACCCCTTGCCTCGGGCGCGCCCCCGCATTCCGGCGCCCCCGCATTCCGGCGCCCCCGCATTCCGGCGCCCCCGCATTCCGGCGCCCCCGCATTCCGACGCGCACGCGCCGGCACCCCACCTGCGGCCACTTCCCGGCGAAGGTGCCGTGCTCACTGGGAGCACAGGTATGGCCGGACAGGACGGGACTGTGGGCGCACAGGTGGGGCAGCTCCACAGCGGCCGGAGGAGGTGCCAGCCATCGGGACGGAGCGGGTTTTCCACAGGGTTGTCCACAGGTTCGGGGCGGGTGTTGAAAGACCGTTCGGCGCCGCGGACCATCGATGCGTGACGGAGTCGACGAGTCTGTTCGAGGTCGGGGACCTGCTTCGGGCCCTGCGCAGGCGGGCGGACCTGAGCCAGCGGGAGCTGGCGGCGAGGGCCGGGGTCCCGAAGAGCACCGTGGCGCGGATCGAGGCGGGGCGGGGTGGGGATCCCCGGTTCCGGACGGTGGAGCGGCTGGTCGAGGCGGCCGGCGGTCGGCTGGTGATCGGCTCGGACGACGCCGGGTCCGGTGTGCCGGCGGCGGACGTGACGCCTGTGCCGGGGGTGCCGCACGACGGCCTGCGGGACGAGGCGGGGCGGCGGTATCCGGCCCACCTGGACGTCTGGGAGGTCGAGCAGCCGAGGGACTGGCCGGGCGCGTGGTGGGCGCAGTGGTGGAACCTGCCGCCCGAGCGGTGGCCGCGCCCGCTGCCGCCGGCGACGTACGAGCTGAACCGGTCGTATCGCGACCGGCGGCGGTGGGCGGACCGGATCCGGCGCGACGTCACGGTGCGCCGCGTCACCGAGGGGCTGGCGGCCACGTCCTGGCGGTTCCTGGCGGAGCTGCCCGACGGGCAGTTGCTCGGGGAGCTGCGGGCTCACGAGCGCAGCCCCCACCTGCTGTACGGCGACCTGGTCGACGCGCGGGAGCGGGAGGTGGTGCTGGACGGCATCCTGGTCGCCGGGGCCTGCCGCCGGCTGGGTATCGGGCGGCGGCTGGTGGCGGCCCTGGAAGTCGAGATGGCCCGGAACGGGATCCGCGCCGCGCACGCCGTCGCCGAGGACGACGGCATCCACCTGCTGCTCGCGTGCGGGTACCAGTTGCAGGCCAACCGGCCGTGTGTGCTCCGGCTGGAGCGCCCGGACGAACGCCGCCCGGCCCGCCGTCGGTGAGCGGCCGGGCCCGACGCTCCTATGCCGCGTCAGACGAGCGCCGCGGCGGCGGCCGTGAGGGCTTCGAACGCCTCGCGCATGCGCCACGCGCCGCGGTCCCGCGGGCCGATCGGGTTGGAGACGGTACGCAGCTCGGCGAACGGCAGGCCGGCCTGCGCGGCGGCGACAGCCACCCCGTACCCCTCCATGGCCTCGGCCACGGCGTCCGGGTAGCGGTCGGCGAGCGCCCGGGTGCTCCCGGCCGTGCCGGTCACCGTGCTCACCGTGAGCACCGCGCCGACCGTCGCGGCCGGCAGGGCGGCGCGCAGCGTGGCGAGCAGTCCAGGGTCGACGGGTACGGCGGTGCCGCCGCCGAGCAGCTCGGGCGGCATGCCCAGCTCGTCGACCGGGATGAAACCGTCGGGGGACTCGGCGCCCAGGTCGGCCGCGACGCTCCGGGTCGCCAGGACGGTGCCGCCGACCGCGATGCGACCGGCGAATCCGCCGGCGATCCCGGCGCTGACCACCGCCCCGTACGGCCGGCCGGCGCCTTCGGCGAGCGCCAGCAGCCGGGCGGTGGCGGCGGCCGCGACCGCGGGACCCACCCCGACCGGCGCGACGGTCACCTCGCGGGACGGCGGCGCGGAGTCGGCCAGCGCCCCGGGCCCGGCCGGCACCTGCCCGGGCAGGCCGGCCGCGCGCTGCCGGGGGACGGTCAGTCCGGCGCGGATCGCGTCGGCCTCGGCGGGTACCGCCGTGACCACGAGCAGCCCGGTCACGACAGCGGGCCCTGGGGCTCGCGGCGGCTCTCGTCGTCCGCCCCGCCCGAGCCGGCGACGGCGGATGAGGGCCGGTAGATGTGGTACCCGGGCGGGGCCAGTCCGGGGTCGTCGGCCGGGTCGGCGGTGTGCCGGGCCGGGGCGGGCGAGGTGGGGGCGACCCCCGTCGCGTCGTCGGGCTCCGGCTCCTCGGCCGGGGCCGGGTCATCGGCGAGTTCGTCGTCGCCGAGCGGCCGGCCGGCGAGCCGTTCGCCGCGCAGCTTCCCGGCGACGTACACGCCGCGGGCGGCGGCGAGCACCGCGACCCCGGCGGCGACGGCGATGCCGACCCGGCCGGCGAACGGCACCAGGCCCAGGCCGCCGCCGGCCACGAACGCGAGCATCAGCACCGTCTCGGAGTGGGCGAACGAGCTGGCTCGTAGCCGCTCCGGGATGCGCTCCTGGATGGAGGCGTCGACCGCGAGCTTCGCCACGCCGCTGACCAGCGCGGCGACCACGCAGAGCAGAGCGACCATCGGCAGCGAGAAGCGGATCGTGGCGAGCACCGCCGTACCGGCCACGATGATCATGCTGGTGGACTGGATCGCGGTGGGCCGGTGGATGCGCAGCCGGGTGCCGATCGCGGTGGCCAGGAAGGTGCCGGTCGCCAGCGCCCCGCCGACCAGCCCGAGCGCCACCTCCGCGCCGAGGTCCCGGCCGAGGAAGACGGTGGTGAGGTCGCCCTTCTTCAGCGCGAAGGCGAGGAAGAGCAGCAGGAAGCCGTACACCGCGCGGAGCATGGCGGCGCCGACGAGGGTGGCGATCACCAGCCGGCCGGCGGGGCGGCCCCGGCCCAGCGGGCGGTCCCCGGCGCGCCGGCCGAGCGCCCGCAGCGCGCGCGGGACCCGCTCCGGCGGGTCGGAATCCGCCCGGGGCGGCAGCCGCAGGGCGATCACCATGCCGACCAGGAAGATCACCGAGGCCACCCGGAGCGGCCACTGCGGGCCGAACCAGAACGCGGCCAGCCCGATCGGGGCGACGAGCCCGCCGGTTATGGTGCCGTAGACGCTGGCCCGGGCGCCGACCTGGGAGAGCCCGAGGCCCGCCGGCAGCAGCCGGGGAACGGCCGCCGACCGGGCGACGCCGTACGCCCGGGACAGCGCCAGCACGCCGAAGGCGGCCGGGTAGAGGCCGAAGCCGTGGATGTAGTCGGAGATCAGCCAGGCCAGGAACGCCCGGCCGAGCATGGTGGCCGCGAGCGCGTACCGGCGGCCGTGTCGGAAGTGGTCCAGCAGCGGGCCGACCACCGGGGCGAGCATCGCGAACGGCACCATCGTGACCAGCAGGTACAGCGCCACCTTGCTGCGCGCCTCGCCGAGCGGCACGTTGAAGAAGATCGTCCCGGCCAGCCCGATCGCGATCAGGGTGTCGCCCGCGCAGGAGACCGCGTGCAGGTCGAACAGGCGCACCATGCCGGCCTCGCCGCCGGCCCCCCGCGCCCGGGCCAGCCCGGCGCGCCGGGTCATCCAGCGCCCGCCGCGCGCGGACCCGTGCAGCAGCAGGCGGACGGCCCGGATGCCGGTGCCGACGGTCCGCCCGAGTACCATGTGCACCATCCTCGCCCATCCGGGCCATGCCCGTGTCACCACCGTCGCAGAACACGCTCCGGGGAGTGCCTGTCGGTCGTCGCCGCGCATGGGGAACAATGGTGGGGTGACCAGGCCCACCTCCGCCCGCGCCGCCCGCCTCGACCAGGTCTGCGCCGCCGCCGTCGAGGTGGCCCGCGACGCCATCACCGAGGTGGATCCCTCCGACATCGGCGATCACGTCAAGGCCGTCGCCGAGGCCGACCGCCTCGTCACGCACTACTTCGAGTGCCGGCTCGCCGGCTACCGGGGCTGGCGGTGGGCGGTCACCGTGACCCGGGTGCCGCGCAGCCGCAAGGTCACGATCTGCGACACGGTCCTGCTGCCCGGCCCCGACGCGCTGCTCGCCCCGGGCTGGCTGCCGTGGCAGGAGCGGCTCAAGCCGGGCGACCTGGGCCCGGGCGACCTGCTGCCCACCCCGCCCGACGACGAGCGACTCGCCCCCGGTTACGTCCTCTCCGACGATGCCGCGGTGGAGGAGACCTCCTGGGAGCTCGGCCTCGGCCGGGCCCGGGTGCTCTCCCGCGAGGGGCGCAGCGAGGCGGCCCAGCGCTGGTACGACGGCGACCACGGCCCGTCCGCGCCGATCTCCACCGCCGCCCCGGCCGCGGCCCGCTGCGGCACCTGCGGCTTCTACCTGCCGCTCGCCGGCGCGCTGCGGCAGTGCTTCGGCGTCTGCGGCAACTTCTACGCCCCGGACGACGGGCGGGTGGTCAGCGCCGACCACGGCTGCGGCGCGCACTCGGAGACCCTGGCCGAGTCGGGCGGCACCCCGGTCGACGAGTCGCCCACGGTCTACGACGACAGCGCCGTGGAGGCGGTGTCGGTGAGCCGGGCCCCGGGTTCGGTGGAGTCGGCGGAGCCGGCCGAGCCGTACGGCCACTCCTGACTCCGCCGGCGCCGGCCCCGGTGGCCGGCGCGGCACCGAAGCCTGAGCGGCCGGCGCGGCCTCAGGGCGTCAGCGGCCGGCGCGGCGGCGACGCCGGTTGGCGTCGTGACGCATCATCACGGCGAGACCGGGAAAGCCCCAGAGGAAACCGGCCAGGCAGGTCCAGAGCCAGTTCTGGTGCCCGTGTGCGGTGAGCCAGCCACGGAAGAAGATCAACAGCACCAGGCCGGCCACCGCCCAGGCCACCAGCCCGGCGACCGCGAACGGCACCATCGGCGGGTCGAGCGGCTCGGGCCGCGGCGGTTGCTCCTGTCGCACGGGGGCAAGCGTACGCGATCGACTCTTGCCGCGTGGCCAGTGATCTGCGACGATGCGCGCGACCGACAGAAGATCACCTGCGAGGACCCTGATGGCCATTGCGCCGCCCGGCAAAGGCACTCCCCCCGATCCCGCCCACCCCCGCAACGGCTTCGACCGCTTCTTCGAGATCACCGCCCGCGGTTCGACGACGAGCCGTGAGGTGCGGGGTGGCCTGGCCACCTTCTTCACGATGGCGTACATCGTGGTGCTCAACCCGCTCATCCTCGGTGGAGCCGTCGACGGCGACGGCAAGAAGCTGGCCATCTCGGCGATCGCCGCCGCGACCGCGCTGGTGGCCGGCGTGATGACCATCATGATGGGGGTCGTCGCCCGGTTCCCGATCGCGCTGGCCGCCGGCCTCGGCGTGAACGCGCTGGTCGCGTACGAGATCGCCCCGCAGATGAGCTGGGCGGACGCGATGGGCCTCGTGGTGATCGAGGGTGTGATCATCGCGATCCTGGTGCTCACCGGCCTGCGTACCGCGGTGTTCCGCTCGGTGCCCACCCAGCTCAAGACCGCGATCGGCGTCGGCATCGGCCTCTTCCTGACGATCATCGGCCTGGTCGACGCCGGCTTCGTCCGCCGCATCCCGGACGTGGCGGGCACGACCGTCCCGGTGGGGCTCGGCGTCAACGGGAAGATCGTCAGCTGGCCGATGCTGGTCTTCGTGGTGGGCCTGCTGTTCACCATCGTTCTGGTGGTCCGCCGGATCCGGGGCGCGATCCTGATCGGCATCCTCGCCACGACTGTGCTGGCGATCGTCGTGGAGGCGGTGGCCAAGGTCGGCCCGCCCTTCGTCAACGGCAAGCCCAACCCGAAGGGCTGGTCGCTGAACGTGCCGGAGTTGCCGAAGAAGATCGTGGACATCCCCGACCTGTCCCTGCTCGGCCAGTTCAACGTGCTGAACTCGTGGAGCCGGGTCGGCTGGCTGATCCCGCTGATGTTCGTGTTCACGCTGCTGATCACGGACTTCTTCGACACGATGGGGACGATGGTCGCCATCGGCCAGGAGGGGAACATGCTCGACGAGCGGGGCACCCCGCCGCGGGCGAAGGAGATCCTGCTGGTCGACTCGATCGCCGCGGCGGCGGGCGGCGCGTCGAGCGTCTCCAGCAACACGTCGTACATCGAGAGCGCGGCCGGGGTCGCGGAGGGCGCGCGGACGGGCGTGGCCAACCTGGTCACCGGCGTCCTGTTCCTGCTGGCCATGTTCCTCGCGCCGTTGTCGCTGGTGGTGCCGTTCGAGGCGGCCTCGACGGCGCTGGTGGTGGTCGGCTTCCTGATGATGACCGCGGTGCGGACCATCGACTGGACCGACTACGAGATCGCCATCCCGGCGTTCCTCACCATCGCCCTGATGCCGTTCACGTACTC
This sequence comes from Micromonospora sp. NPDC048830, assembly GCF_043198215.1. Classification (NCBI taxonomy): domain Bacteria; kingdom Bacillati; phylum Actinomycetota; class Actinomycetes; order Micromonosporales; family Micromonosporaceae; genus Micromonospora; species Micromonospora sp. NPDC048830. Next base: position 70,179 of record NZ_JBICUP010000021.1, on the reverse strand, counting down.
GATCTCCAACGGCATCGGTGCGGGCGTCATCACGTACGTGGTGGTCAAGCTGGCGAAGGGCAAGGCCCGGGAGGTCCACCCCCTGCTGTACGGGGTGGCGGCGCTCTTCGTCGTGTACTTCGCGCGCAGCCCGATCGAATCCCTGGTTTACTGACGGCCCACCGGGTCGTCCTGCTGGTTTACTGACGGCCCACCGGGTCGTCCTGCCGGTCTACCGACAACCTACGGTGGTCGGGTGGGGTCGGAGCGTCCGATTCGGACGCTCCGGCCCTGCGGGGCGGGAATTCCGCAGGTGAGCATGGTCATATCGCATGTCGTTAGCCAGGCTCATTAGTTATGCTAACTATCGTGACGGAGCGGACGGTGACGGCGAAACGCGTGCCACCGGCGCAGCTGGCCCCCCAGTTGCGTGATGCGATCACTCGGCTCAACCGGCGGGTCCGCCAGGCCCGACCGGTGGGCGACCTGACGGTCACCCAGCTCTCGGCGCTCACCAGCCTGATGCTGGCGGGCGCCCTGACGCCCCGGGAACTGGCCGACGTCGAGCGGGTGCAACCGCCGACGATGACGAAGATCGTCGCGAAGTTGGAGGAGCGCGGCCTCGTGCAGCGCACCCCCCATCCGACCGACGGCCGACAGGTCATCCTCGCGGCGACCGAGGGGGGGCGGGCCGTGCTCGACCAGTTCGAGCGGGCCCGCAACGAGTGGCTGGCCCACCGGCTGGCCGAGCTGAGCGAGTCCGACCGGGAGACCCTGCAGCGGGCTGCGGAGATCCTGCAGCAGCTCGCCCGCGCCTGACCGCGCCCACAGCCGGTCCGCGCCGTCCGTCGTGGATGACGCGTACGACCGAGGAGGCGCTACCAGGGTGCAGGCGAAGCTGAACACGATGTTCCAGTCACTGCGTGTCCGTAACTACCGGCTTTTCGCATCCGGGCAGCTGATCAAACTGATCGGCGTCTGGATGATGTTCATCGCCCAGGACTGGCTCGTCCTTCAGCTCTCGGACGACTCCGCCACCGCGCTCGGCGTGGTCACCGCGCTTCAGTTCACCCCGGTGCTGCTGCTCACCCTGATCTCCGGGCGGCTCGCCGACCGGTACGACAAGCGCCTGCTGCTGTTCGTCGCCAACGCGTTCTGGACCGTGCTCGCGTTCGGGATGAGCCTGCTGGTGCTCACCGGGCTGGTCCAGCTCTGGCACGTGTTCGTCTTCGCCGCCCTGCTCGGCGTCGCCAACGCGGTGGAGACCCCGGTCCGGCAGGCGTTCGTCTCCGAGCTGGTCGGCACCGCCCTGCTGCCCAACGCGCTCTCGCTGAACGCGGCGGTGTTCAACTGCGCGCGGATCGTCGGTCCCGCCTTCGCCGGCCTGGCCATCGCCGCGGTGGACGTCGGCCCGGTCTTCCTGTTCTCGGCGGTCAGCTCGCTGGGCCCGCTGGCCAACGTGGTCCGGATGCGCGCGTCCGAGCTGCACCGCCTGGACCTGCCGCCGCTCGCCGAGCGGGGCTCGGCCCGGGTGGTCGACGGGCTGCGTTACGTCGCCCGCCGCCCCGACCTGCTGCTGCCCATGGCGGTGATGTCGGTGATCGGGATGAGCCTGTTCAACTTCCAGCTCACCCTCGCCGCGCTGGCCAAGACCGTGTTCCACACCGGCGCCGCGTCGTTCGGCCTGTTCAGCACCGCCCTGGCGGTCGGCGCGCTGGGCGGGGCGCTGGCCGGCACCGGGCGGCGCGCGCGGCCCTCGGTCTGGCTGGTGCTCGGCACCGCGGTCTGCTGCGCCGTCTTCGGCACTCTGGTCGGGCTCGCCCCGTCGTACTGGATGGTGGTGGCGCTGCTGCTGCCCGCCGGCTTCTTCATGGTGTTCTTCGCCCAGGCCGCCAACCAGCGGGTCCAGCTCGGTACGGACGCCGCCTTCCGGGGCCGGGTGATGGCGCTGTGGGTGCTCGTCTTCCTGGGCACCAACCCGGTCGGCGCGCCGCTGATCGGCTGGGTCGCCGAGACGTTCGGCGCCGGGGCGAGCATCTGGATGGGCGGGCTGGTCTCCCTGGCCACCGCGCTGCTGGCGCTCACCTGGCAGCTGCGCCGCGCCGGGGCCCGGCTCCGGGTGCGGATGCTCCCCATGCCCCGTTTCTACGTCGTCTCGCCGGACTGAATATCCGCGAACCGCTGGCGGTAAGGCACGACCAGGCTTAGCGTCGATACGTGGAGGTGGGCCGCGCGATGCTGCTAGCTCTGGCGATCGTTGCCGTGGCGAGCCTGCCCGTTCTGTTCGCGCTGGTCTTCTGCGCCGACGAGATCATCGACCGGGTCGCCTGCGGGTACGCCGAGTGGCGCGAGCGACGCCGGGAACGCCGGACCATCGCCCGACTGGACCGGGCCGTCGAAGCCGACGCGCTCACCCGGGACGTGGACCTCAGCGAGTTCGACCGGCCCGATCGCCGCTCCCTCCAGCAGATCGCCGCCGACCTGCGTCGCTTTGCCGGACACCGGGTCAACCAGGGCGGCCGGGCGGTCATCTGGCACCCGGCCGTCCTCGACGCGTACGACCGGCACCTGCGGGCGGCCTGCCGCTGCCTGGGGCTGGTCGAGCACCTGGGGGAGCTGGAGGGCGTCGACCGGGAGATCGAGCGGGTGCGGGTCGAGGGGCTGCTGGACGAGGCCGGGCTGACCCTGCCGGCCGCCCGCGCCCCGCGCCGCCAGCGGCACCGCTGAGCGGCGTACCCAGGTGCGGCTCTTCGTCGCGGTCTACCCGCCGCGCCCGGCGGTCGACGACCTGTCCGCGCGGCTGGCCGGGCTCCGGGTCGGCCTGGCGGCGGCGGCCGGGACCAACGTACGGCTCGCCGACCCGGCGAACGCGCACCTCACGCTCGCCTTCCTCGGAGAGGTCGAGGCCGACCGGCTGGTCGACGTGGAGAGCGCCCTCGGGCTCGCGGCCGAGACGTTCCGGGGCGGACGGGACGCCTCGCCGGTGCTGCGGCTCGGCGGCGGCGGGAGCTTCGGGCGGGGCCGGTTCACGGTGCTCTGGGTGGACGTGCGCGGCGACGTCGAGGCGCTGGCGGTGCTCGCCCGGCTGGTCCGGCTCCGCCTGCGGCGCGGGCGGCTGCCGTACGACGAGAAGCCGTTCCGGCCGCACCTGACCATCGCCCGCCCCGGTGACCGGATCGACCGGGCGGACGTCCTCGCCGACCGGGAGGCGCTGCACGAGTACGTCGGGCCGGAGTGGCCGGCCGCCGAGCTGGTGCTGGTGCGCAGCCACCAGGGGCCCCGGCCGACGTACGACCGGCTGGCCGCCTGGCCGATCTAGAGCGGCCCGGCCGAGGCTCGGGCCGCCATGCCGGCGACATCGCGGTGACCGAGTCCGCAGGACCCCGCCATGTCGCCGACACGGGCCCGGGCGGCACCTGGAGTGCGGTGCTGGGTCAGGAGGACTCGCGGGCCGCCGGGCCGCTGCCGAAGAGGACGTCGTCCCAGCTCGGCAGCCGCTTACGCGGCTTGCCGGAGGCGTCGGCCGACTCGCCACCGGTCGCCGCCGCCGCGGCGCCCGTGCGCCGGGGCCGCAGCACCGCCAGCGACGGCACGGCCGGGACCTCCTTCGGCGCGTCCGAGTCGTCGTCGAACGCCGAGCCCTGGCCGCCGCCGAGCAGGGCCGCCGCCCCGCCGGCCACCGAGCGCTGCCGGGGCGCCTCGGGCCCGGCCAGCGCGGCCGGCGTACGCGGCTCCAGGCCGCGCCCCGAGGTGCTGCCGAGCGGCCGGTCGAGCGAGGCCAGCAGCGCGTCCCGCCCCGCCCGGATCGGGTCCCGGCCCGGACGGGCGGACTCACCGGCCGCCGCGGGCAGGCCGTGGCCGCCCCGGCTCGGCTCGCCGCGCGACGGGCCGGGCAGCGCGTGGCCGCCGCGCTCCGGCGCCGGCTCCTGGCCGAGGATCGGCGTTGGGCGCTCGGCGCACAGGTACTGCGCCATGTCGTCGTGCGGCGTGACGTGCTGCCGGGTCTTGTCCAGATCCCAGATCGCCTGCGCGGTGGCCTTGCCCGACGGCCAGGTGGCGATGATCCGCCAGGTGCCGTCCTCGCGCCGGTACGCGTCCCAGGAGATCTTCTCCGTGTCGATCCCGTGCTGGGCCAGCCGGCCGTTGACCACCTCGGCCAGCGGGGTCGGCTTCTCCGCGCCCTTGAGCCGGGTGCGGCGGGCGTGCTGGGCCAGCATCGCCCGCTCCTGGAGGACCGGGCCGGCGTAGCGCAGCACCCGGTCGACCGGCACGCCCGCGATGCGGGCCACGTCCTCGGCGGACTCGCCGGCGCGGATCCGGGCCTGGATGTCCCGTGGGGACAGTGACGGCACCGGGTCGGCGGTCGGCGCCACGACGGCGAGCGGAGTCGTGCCCGGCTCGGCGTGCAGCGCACCGGCGACGCGCTCGTCGATCGGCAGGGCGAGCAGACGCCCGACCTCGTCCGTGAGCACCAGGGCCTGGCCGTCCTCGGAGAGGGCGACGAAGCGTACTGGGCGCATCAGCTTGCCTCCGTCCCGCTTCGCTGGCCGCACGCCACGAGTCAGCCACCCGGGCGTCTAGAGCACCACGGTACGCCCCTCCGTACCCAGGTGGGGGATCCGACACCCGCATGTTGTGGATGACCTGGGCGGACGGTCACAGTGGGTGGCCAGGGGCGCACCCGTGGCCACCCACCGTGACGGCGCCTAGAGCCGCTCCACCACGTAGTCGATCGACGCCGTCAGCGCCTCGACGTCGGCCGGCTCGACCGCCGGGTAGAGCGCGATCCGCAGCTGGTTGCGGCCCAGCTTCCGGTACGGCTCGGTGTCGACGATGCCGTTGGCGCGCAGCGCCTTCGCGATCGCCGAGGCGTCCACCCCGTCGGCGAAGTCGATGGTGGCGACCACGTTGGAACGCAGCCCCGGGTCGGTGACGAACGGCGTGGCGACCGACGAGCGCTCGGCCCAGCCGTACACGACGCCGGCGCTCTCGGCCGTGCGCTTGGCCGCCCAGGCCAGGCCGCCCTGGGCGTTCATCCAGTCCGTCTGCTCGGCGGCCAGGAAGATGGTGGCCAGCGCCGGGGTGTTGTACGTCTGCTCCAGCCGCGAGTTGTCGATCGCGGTGACCAGGTCGAGGAAGGCCGGGATGTAGCGACCCGACGCCTTGATGTCGGCGGCCCGCTCCAGCGCGGCCGGCGACATCAGGGCCAGCCAGAGCCCGCCGTCGGAGGCGAAGCACTTCTGCGGGGCGAAGTAGTAGACGTCGGTCTCGGCCACGTCGACCGCGAGGCCGCCGGCGGCCGAGGTGGCGTCGACCAGCAGCAGCGAGCCCGGGTCGGCGCCGGCCACCCGGTTGATCGGCACGGCCACGCCGGTCGAGGTCTCGTTCTGCGGGATGGCGTACGCGTCCACCCCGGCCTCGGCGACCAGCGCCGGGGCGCTGCCCGGCTCGGACTTGCGGACGGTCGGCTCGCCCAGGAACGGCGCCTCCTTGACGGCCTTGGCGAACTTCGCGCCGAACTCGCCGAAGCTGGCGAACTGGGCCCGGTCCCGGATCAGACCGAACGTGGCCACCTCCCAGAACGCGGTCGTGCCGCCGTTGCCGAGGACCACCTCGTAGCCCTCGGGGAGGGAGTAGAACTCGGCGATGCCCCGCCGCAGCCGGGCGACCTGGTCGCGCACGGTCTTCTGCCGGTGCGAGGTGCCCAGGTAGCTCGTCGCCACGTCCGCGAGGGCGGACACGGCCGCCGGACGGATCTTGGACGGCCCGCAGCCGAACCGCCCGTCGGCGGGCTTGATGTCGTCGGGAATCCGGATGGTCGGTGCGTCAGCCACGGTTGTCGAGATCCTTCCGCGTGGGCGAGGGCGGGCCCGGTCGGCGAGCGGGCGGGGACCCAGGGCGGACGCGTGCGCGGGGCGCACGGCGCGGCCGGGATCTCCAGCCCGGTCCGGCGACACTGCCGAACCACCATCCTTGCACCCGGCTCACCCCGACCGCGTGCCGGTCCCGTACCTGGCCGTGAGGCGTGGAACACATTCGCCGCCGACACGGGCGCGGGGCCCCACCGACGGTGGAGCCCCGCGCTTTCGTGCAGGTGAGAACGCCTCAGACGCCGTGGGGGATGGCGTCCCAGCCCTCGACCTCCTGCGGCTTGCGGGGGGCGTGGCCGACGTACCGGGCCGACGGGCGGACCAGCCGCTGGAGCTCCTTCTGCTCCAGGATGTGCGCGCTCCAGCCGCCCATCCGGGCGCAGGTGAACATCGAGGTGAACATGTGCGCCGGCACCTCGGCGAAGTCCAGCACGACGGCCGACCAGAACTCGACGTTGGTGGCGAGCACCCGGTCGGGGCGGCGGGCCTGGAGCTCGGCCAGGGCGGCCTTCTCCAGCGCCTCGGCGACCTCGAAGCGCGGCGCGCCCAGCTCCTTCGCGGTGCGCCGCAGCACCCGGGCGCGCGGGTCCTCGGCCCGGTAGACCCGGTGGCCGAAGCCCATCAGCCGCTCGCCCCGGTCGAGGACGCCCTTGACGTAGCCCTCGGCGTCGCCGCTGCGCTCGACGGCCTCGAGCATGGTGAGCACCCGGGAGGGGGCGCCGCCGTGCAGCGGGCCCGAGAGCGCGCCGATGCCGGAGGAAATGCAGGCCGCCGCGTCCGCGCCGGTCGAGGCGACGATCCGGGCGGTGAAGGTGGAGGCGTTCAGGCCGTGCTCGGCCGCCGAGATGAAGTACGCGTCCACAGCCTTGACGTGCCGGGGGTCGGGCTCGCCGCGCCAGCGCTTCATGAAGCGCTCGACGATCGTCTCCGCCTTGTCGATCTCCTTCTGCGGCACCGCCGGCAGGCCCAGGCCGCGCGCGGACTGGGCGACGAAGGACAGCGCGGTCACGGAGACCCGGGCAAGATCCTCGCGGGCCTGCTCGTCGGAGATGTCCAGCAGCTGGTCGAGCCCCCAGTACGGGGCGAGCATGGCGACCGCGGACTGCACGTCGACGCGGATGTCGCCGGAGTGCACCGGCACCGGGAAGGGCTCGGCCGGCGGCAGGCCCGGGCCGAACCGACCGTCGACCAGCAGGGCCCAGACGTTGCCGAACGAGACCTGGCCGATCAGATCCTCGATGTCGACGCCGCGATAACGCAGCGCGCCACCCTCCTTGTCCGGTTCGGCGATCTCGGTCTCGAAGGCTACGACGCCCTCCAGTCCGGGTTTGAAGTCGGCCATCGCTCTCTCCTGGCTCAGCTCGGTGCGCCCGCCTGGGACTTCGGCCCCGTCGGCCGAGCGCCTTAGGCGATCCTCAGGGACGTGTTCGTGACATCTTGCCTGGCGAGTAACCAACCGCGCGACCCACTGCGACTGTGCTGCACGCGACACCCCCGCCGGTGGACATTTGGCCGCACTCGGTGAGACTGGGGCATACGGGCTGGCCAGCGCCGGAGGCGCGTCGCAGCCCGGCGAGGGGGAGAGCTAACTGTGACGGGTGACACACCGCAGTGGGCCGGCATGCGTAACGAGTACGCGGCCGAGCTGGGCCTCTCCGAGGCGGATCTGGCCGCCGACTGGCTCACCCAGTTCGCCCGCTGGTTCGCCGACGCGGCCGCGTCCGGCCTGCCCGAGCCGAACGCGATGGTGGTCGGCACCGCCGACGCCGCGGGCCGGCCCAGCGGCCGGACGGTCCTGCTGAAGGCGTACGACCGGGAGGGCTTCGTCTTCTTCACCAACCACGGCTCCCGCAAGGGCGTCGAGGCGCTGGCCAACCCGTACGCCAGCCTGGTGTTCCCCTGGTTCCCCCTGCAGCGGCAGGTGGTGGTCGCCGGCCGGATCGAACCGATCGACCGGGCCGAGACGGAGGCGTACTTCGCGAGCCGGCCGCGCGGGTCGCAGCTCGGCGCCTGGGCCAGCACCCAGTCGCGCGTGATCCCCGACCGGGCGGCCCTGGAGGCGAGCTACCGGGCGGCCGCCGAGCGGTTCGGCGAGACCGCGCCGATCCCCACCCCGCCGCACTGGGGCGGGCTGCGGGTGCGACCGGAGACCGTGGAGTTCTGGCAGGGCCGGGCCAACCGGCTGCACGACCGGCTGCGGTTCCGCCGCACGGCGGACCCGGGTGGCACGGCCGACGACGGCCACTGGACCGTGGAGCGGCTGGCCCCGTGACCGCCGTCAAGGAGACCCGGCCGCGCGGGGCGCGCCGCTGGGCGATCGACCTGCGCCCGCTCGGCGTGCCCGCGTACCGGCGGGTGTGGCTCGGCAACGGCGTGGCCATGTTCGGCTTCCAGTTCACCGCCGTCGCCGTGCCCGTGGAGATGTACGCGCTGACCGGCGGCTCGTTCTGGGTCGGGCTGCTCGGCGTCGCCGGCTTCCTGCCCCTGCTGGTCTTCGGGCTGTGGGGCGGGGCCGTCGCCGACGTCCGGGACCGCCGGCGGGTGCTGCTCGCCGCCGGGACGCTCCTCTGGGCGTCGACCCTGGCGCTGCTGGTGCAGGCGCTGCTCCGGGTGGGCAGCCCGGCGCTGCTGCTGGTCCTGGTGGCGGTGCAGTCCACGGCCTTCGCGATCACCTCGCCCGCCCGCAACGCGATCCTGCCCCGGCTGGTCCCCACCGAGCTGCTGCCGGCGGCGAGCACGCTGAACTTCACCACCTTCACCGCGACCTCGGTGTTCGGGCCGCTGGCCGCCGGCCTGATCTTCACCTTCTGGCGTCCCGACGTGGGGCTGCCCGTGGCGTACGCGGTGGACGCGCTGCTGTTCACCGTCTCGCTCTGGGCCACCTTCCGGCTACCCGCGATGCCTCCGGAACCCGACGCGGACGGCACCGCCACGCCCCGCCGGGCGGGGCTGGCCAGCATCGTCGACGGCCTCCGCTACCTGGCCACCACGCCGGTGCTGCTGCTCTCCTTCGCCATCGACCTCATCGCGATGGTGCTGGCGATGCCCCGGGCGCTCTTCCCGGAGACGGCCGAGCAGCGGTTCGGCGGCGGTGCCGCCGTCGGCTGGCTGTACGCCGCGATCTCGATCGGCGCGATGCTCGGCGGGCTCACCTCCGGCTGGATCGGCCGCATCCGCCGGCAGGGGCTGGTGCTGATCCTCGCCGTGGTGGCTTGGGGCGTGGCCGTGGCGGCGGCCGGGCTGGCCCACCAGCTCTGGCTGGTGGTCGGGCTCCTCGCCGTGGCCGGCGCGGCCGACCTGGTCAGCGCGGTCGTCCGGCAGACGATGCTGCTGGTGTACGCGCCGGACCGGATGCGCGGCCGGCTCCAGGGTGTCAACACCGTGGTCATCGCCGGCGGGCCCCGCCTCGGGGACCTGCGCGCCGGCGCGGTGGCCGCCGGGTTCGGCGCGGGGGCCGCCTGGGTCGGCGGCGGGCTCGCCGCCGCGGTGCTGGCGGTGCTGCTGGCGGCCGTCTTCCCTGCCCTGGCCCGCTACCGGCCGGCGACCGCGTCGGGCGGGGAGCGCGGGTGAGCCGATAGGGTCCCCGGCATGGAGAACGCCGCGCCCCACCCGCCGTCAGGCGCACAGTGGACCATCGCCGCCGCCGGCCACGAGGCCGTGATCGTCGAGGTGGGCGGCGGCCTGCGGGCGTACCGGCACGACGGCGTCGACTACCTCGACGGGTACGGCGCCGACGAGCTCTGCCCCGGCGGGGCCGGGCAGGTGCTGGCCCCCTGGCCGAACCGCATCCGGGACGGGGCGTACGAGTTCGGGGGGCGCTCGTTGCAGCTCACCCTGACCGAGCCGACCCGGCACAACGCCATCCACGGCCTGGTCAACTGGGTGCGGTGGCACCTCGTCGAGCGGTCCGAGGACTTTGTCACCGTCGGGTACGACCTGCCGCCGCACCCCGGCTACCCGTGGCCGCTGCGGCTGCGCACCCGGTGGAGCGTCGGGCCGGACGGCCTGCGCGTCGAGCCGGAGGCTACCAACGTCGGCGCCGAGCCCTGCCCGTTCGGCTGGTCCGTCCACCCGTACCTGCGGCTGCCCGGGGTGGCGGTGGACGATCTCGCCCTGCGCGTGCCGGGGCGCACCCGGGTGGTGGTCGACAACCGGCTGCTGCCGATCGGGGTCGCCCCGGTCGCCGGCACCGGGTACGACTTCACCACGCCCCGGCGCATCGGCCCGGCTGTGCTCGACACGGCGTTCGGCGACGTGTTCCGTGACGACGACGGCGGCTCGTCGGTCACCCTGACCGCCCCGGACGGCTCGGCGGCCGTGCGGCTCTGGGCCGACCGGGGGTTCGGCTGGTGGCAGGTCTTCACCGGCGACACCCTCGGCGGTGAGCGGCACCGCCGATCGGTGGCCGTCGAGCCGATGACCTGCCCGCCGGACGCGTTCCGCTCCGGCCGGGACGTGATCACGCTGGAGCCCGGGCAGACCTGGCGGGGTGCCTGGGGCATCCGGCCCGGCGCCTGAGCCGGAACGGGGGAAGCGGCATGGAGTTCGCCGAGGTGGTCCGGCGCCGCCGGATGGTGCGCAACTACGACCCGGACCGCCCGGTCCCGCCGGAGGTGGTGCGGCGACTGCTCGACCACGCCGTCCGGGCCCCGTCGGCCGGGTTCGCCCAGGGCTGGGGGTTCCTGGTGCTGGAGGAGCCGGACGACCGGGAGCGGTTCTGGGCGGCGGCCACGCCGGACGGCGGCGGGCGGGACCGCTGGCTGGCCGGGATGCGCCGGGCGCCGCTGATCGTCGTCCCGCACGCGAACCGGTCGGCGTACCTGGACCGGTACGCCGAGCCGGACAAGGGCTGGACGGACCGCGCGACGGAGCGTTGGCCGGTGCCGTACTGGCACATCGACACCGGGTTCGCCGCCCTGCTCATGCTCCTCACGGCCGTCGACGAGGGGCTGGGTGCCTGCTTCTTCGGCATCCCGCCGCAGCGCACCCGGGCGTACCGGGAGGCGTTCGGGGTGCCCGAGGAGTACGAGCCGATCGGCGCGCTGACCGTGGGCTACCGGGCGTCCGACCACCGTTCCCCGTCGCTGCGGCGGGGCCGCCGCCCGGTCGACGAGGTGGTCCGCCGGGGCCGGTGGAGCTGACGCGGGCGTGGGTCGATTGCCCCGGTTCGGGCCGGCGCGGCCGGGGGTACCGGCAGTAGCGAAGCCGACATGAGGGAGTGAATTACGGTGTCGCGCGGGGCGGCTACGCTGGCACCGTCATCGGTGCCGTGCCGCGCGGCGCCGCGATCCGACCCGGCGCGGTGAGTCGGCCCGGTAAGGGGGAGGGGAGCTGCCGTCGTGATCTTCAGAGCGGTCCGGGACGGGCGTCCCTACCCGGAGCACAACCTGACGCTCAAGCAGTGGGCCGAGATTCCGCCGCGCCCGCTGCGACTGGATCAGTTGATCACCACGAAGCGCGAGTTGGCGCTGGACAAGCTCCTCGCGGAGGACTCCACGTTCTACGGGGACCTGTTCCCGCACGTGGTGCAGTGGAACGGCGGGCTGTACCTGGAGGACGGGCTGCACCGCGCGCTGCGCGCCGCCCTCCAGCAGCGCAACCAGATCCACGCCCGGGTGCTGGTGCTCTCCGGCCAGCCCGAGTGACCCGCTCCTGAACCTTCGTTAACGTGGCGGCATGACTCCTCTCGACCTGCTGGACCTGGACTCCCTCCTCGACGACGAGGAACGGCAGATCCGCGACGTGGTGCGGCAGCTCCTCGACGACCGGGTCCGCCCGCACGTCGCCGACTGGTACGAGGAGGGCCGGGTGCCGGCCCGCGAACTGGCCCGGGAGTTCGGCAAGCTCGGCCTGCTCGGCATGCACCTGACCGGGTACGGCTGTGCCGGCTCCTCCGCGGTGGCGTACGGGCTGGCCTGCCTGGAGCTGGAGGCCGCCGACTCGGGCGTCCGCTCGCTGGTCTCGGTGCAGGGCTCGCTGGCGATGTACGCCATCTGGCGCTACGGCAGCGAGGAGCAGAAGCAGCGCTGGTTGCCGGCAATGGCCGCCGGCGAGGCGATCGGCTGCTTCGGCCTGACCGAGCCCGACCACGGCTCCGACCCCGCGTCGATGGCCACCCGGGCCCGCCGGGACGGCGACGACTGGGTGCTGCACGGCGGCAAGATGTGGATCACCAACGCGCCCGTGGCCGACGTCGCGGTGATCTGGGCCCGCGCGGAGGAGGGGATACGGGGCTTCGCCGTACCGATGGACACGCCCGGGGTGTCGGTGCGCGAGATCCGGCGCAAGCTGTCGCTGCGCGCCTCCGTCACCGGCGAGATCACGCTCGACGACGTCCGGCTCCCGGCCGCGGCCCGGCTGTCCGAGGCCGCCGGGCTCAAGGCCCCGCTGAGCTGCCTGACCGAGGCCCGGCACGGCATCGTCTGGGGCGCGCTCGGCGCAGCCCGCGACTGCCTGGAGACCACCCTGGCGTACGCGGCCGCGCGCACCCAGTTCGGCCGGCCGCTGGCCGGCTTCCAGCTCACCCAGGCCAAGCTCGCCGACATGGCGGTCGAGTGGCAGAAGGGCTTCCTGCTGGCGCTGCGGCTGGGCCGGCTCGCCGACGCGGGGCGGCTGCGCCCGGAGCAGGTCAGCGTGGGCAAGCTGAACAACGTCCGGGAGGCGCTGGACATCGCCCGGCAGTGCCGCACCATCCTGGGCGCGAACGGGATCTCCGGGGAGTACCCGGTCCTGCGGCACGCCAACAACCTGGAGAGTGTGCTCACCTACGAGGGCACCTCGGAGATCCACCAGTTGGTCATCGGGCAGCGGCTCACCGGGCTGTCCGCGTTCGCCTGACCAGGGCCTGCGCGTCCGGTCGGCGGCTCGTCGCGCGAGTGTCGCACGGGGGACGTACCGTCATCGACAGGGCGACGTGTCCGATCGAGGATGGTGAGCGCAATGTCCCCTGACGGCGAATTCCACGAGCCTGCCCGGCCGCCCTCCGGGCCGGCCCGCGGGCTCCTCCTGGCGCTGGGCGCCGCCGCCCTGGCGGTGGTGGTGCTGCTCGGCGCGCAGGCCACGGGGATCTTCCCCGAGTTCCGCAACCCGTTCGCCAAGGAGCAGACCGACCGGAGCCAGCCGCCGCTGCTGAAGTCGATCCAGGACCTCAGCCGCTACGTGGCCGCCGAGGGCAACTTCCAGGTCGTCGTCGACCTGCAGAACGACCGCAACAACATCCCGGAGTTCCTGCTCAACCAGCGCACGCTCTTCGTCGGGGCGGGCAGCGTCGAGGCGTACGTCGACTTCGCCAGGATCTCCGAGGGGGCGGTGGTCGAGTCGGCCGACGGGAAGTCCGTCGAGATCAAACTGCCGGCGCCGCAGCTCGGGCAGGTCAACCTCGACATGGAGAAGAGCTACGTCTTCGCCGAGGAGCGGGGGCTGCTCAACCGGATCAACGACCTGGTCAAGGGCGACCCGAACCGGCAGCAGCAGGTGTACCGGATGGCCGAGGAACGGATCGGCGCCGCCGCCCGGGACAGCGGGCTGGGCGCCCGCGCCGAGGAGAACACCCGCAAGATGCTGGAGGGCCTGCTCCGCTCCCTCGGCTACGAGAAGGTGACCGTCACGTACACCGCGCCCTGACGCCCCGAACGCGAAGCGCCCGCCCCGGCCGTCCGGGGCGGGCGCTTCCGGTCGGGGTCAGTAGCGAGCGGCGTGCCGGTCCTCGTTGGGCATCAGCACCCAGAGCACCAGGTAGACGATCACCTGGGTGCCCGGCAGCAGCAGCGACAGCAGGAACAGCAGCCGGACCAGGTTGGCGGAGGTGTTGAACCGGCGGGCCAGGCCGACGCACACGCCGGCGAGCATGCGCCCCTCGCGGGGCCGGACCAGTTTGCGACTCATCGTCGTACTCCCACTCTGCGGCGTTCCGCCGCTTCTGCCACCAACGGTAGAAACGCCCGACCAGTCCGCCCTCCGTCCCGAGGGGGATCTGGCCGCTGCCGACCCGTAGGTGCATACCCGCTGCCCGCGTCGGTGCCGGCCCCGGGTGGGCCGCCGGACCTGGGCGCGGCGACCGGTGGGGCGGGCGGCGGGGCGGGCGGCGCGGCGACCGGTGGGGCGGGCGGCGCGGCGACCGGTGGGGCGGGCGGCGGGGGCCGGAGCTTCTACGGTGTGGACGCTGTGGAGCTGCCCCGTGCGTGCTACCGCCCCCACAGGCCCACCGCCCCCACAGGCCCACCGCCGCCTGGTTACCTTGCTCCGCGCCGTCCTGGCTGGTGGTCCCGCCGAACGGAGACCGGGCCCGGTCAGCCCCGCTGCCCCATCCATGCGGGCGGCTGCACAGGGGCGGTGGCACCGTGCCCGGCCTGTGGAGTTGCCCCATCCATGCGGGCGGCTCCACAGAGGCGGTGGCACCGTGCCCGGCCTGTGGAGCTGCCCCATCCACGCGGGCAGTTCCACAGGACGGTCGGGCGGGTGTCGGATCCTGGCGGGGGAGGGAGAATGGGCTGGTCAGGCCGGGCGGCCACGGGCCGGGGCAGGTAGGCTCGCCGGTCGGCCGCCCACATCCGGGCGGCGATGGAACGGCCGCCCCGACCGGGTGGCAATGGAACGACCGCCCCGACCGGGTGGCCGCGACCGGGCCGGGCCCGCACCCGGGGCAACGACGGCGAGGAAGTGCACATGATCAGCGTTTTCGACCTCTTCAGCGTGGGCATCGGGCCGTCCAGCTCGCACACCGTGGGCCCGATGCGGGCCGCCCGGACGTTCGTCTCCGGGCTCAAGGCCGACGGGCTGGTCTCCTCGACGACCCGGGTGCAGGCCGAGCTGTTCGGGTCCCTCGGCGCCACGGGCCACGGCCACGGCAGCGACCGCGCGGTGCTGCTCGGGCTGGAGGGGGAGGCGCCGGAGGCGGTCGACACCGACTCCGTCGAGGCCAGGGTCGCCCGGATCCGCGCCGACCGGCGGCTGAGCCTGCTCGGCACCCATGAGATCGACTTCGACCCGGACCGGGATCTGGTACTGCACCGCCGCCGCTCGCTGCCGTACCACCCGAACGGGATGACCTTCGCCGCGTACGACGACACGGGCGCGGAGCTGCGGGCGCGCACCTACTACTCCGTCGGCGGCGGGTTCGTGATCGACGAGGCGGCGGCCGGGGCGGACCGGATCAAGCCCGACACGACCCCCGTCCGGTACCCGTTCCTGACCGGCGCGGACCTGCTGACGGTGAGCACCGGCAACGGGCTGTCGATCAGCGAGGTGATGCTCGCCAACGAGCGGTCCTGGCGCAGCGAGGCCGACGTGCGGGCCGGGCTGCTGGACATCTGGCGGGTGATGCGGGAGTGCGTCGAGCGGGGCTGCGAGCGCGACGGCGTACTCCCCGGCGGGCTGAAGGTCCGGCGGCGCGCGGCGGAGCTGCGGCGCAGCCTGGAGGCGGACGGCACCGGCGACCCGCTGCGGGTGATGGACTGGGTGACGCTGTTCGCGCTGGCGGTCAACGAGGAGAACGCGGCCGGCGGCCGGGTGGTCACCGCGCCGACGAACGGCGCGGCCGGCATCATCCCGGCGGTGCTGCACTACTACACCCGGTTCGTGCCAGAGGCATCGGACGAGGGCGTCGTCCGGTTCCTGCTGGCGGCGGGCGCGATCGGCGTGCTGTTCAAGGAGAACGCCTCGATCTCCGGGGCGGAGGTGGGCTGCCAGGGCGAGGTCGGCTCGGCCTGCTCGATGGCCGCCGCCGGGCTGGCCGAGGCGCTGGGCGGCACCCCCGCGCAGGTGGAGAACGCGGCGGAGATCGGCATGGAGCACAACCTCGGCCTGACCTGCGACCCCGTCGGCGGCCTCGTGCAGATCCCCTGCATCGAGCGGAACGCCGTGGCCAGCATCAAGGCGATCACCGCCGCCCGGCTCGCGCTGCGCGGCGACGGGGTGCACGCCGTCTCGTTGGACAAGGTGATCAAGACGATGCGCGAGACGGGCGCGGACATGAAGGTCAAGTACAAGGAGACGGCGCGGGGCGGCCTGGCCGTCAACGTGATCGAGTGTTGAGTCCGGCGGATCCGGGCGGGCCCGGCTGTTAACCTGTTGCGCGTCCAGCGAGGAGGCGACGGTGACGTCTGGCGTCGGGGCGTTGTGGTCGCACCGCAACTCGCTGCGCATCCTCGTCAGGCGCGACCTCGCGGTGAAGTACCAGCAGTCGCTGCTCGGGTACCTCTGGTCGCTGATCGAGCCGCTCGGCATGGGCGCGATCTACTTCTTCGTCTTCGGGGTGCTCTACTCCGGTGACACCAGCCGCCACCTCGGGCAGGCCGCCGGGTCGTACCCGCTGTACCTGATCACCGGCATCTTCGCCTGGATGTGGACCAGCTCCGCGCTGAGCGAGGCGACGAACGCGCTCACCGGCCAGGCCCGGCTGATCACCACGATGAACGTCCCGCGCCAGGTCTTCCCGATCGGCCGGATCGCCGGCCGGTTCGCCGAGTACGCCGCCGGCCTGCCGATCCTGGCCGCCATCGCCGCGGTGTACGCCGCGCAGGGGAGGATCCACCCCGGTTGGTCGCTGCTGGCCCTGCCGCTCGCCGTCGCCGTGCAGGGGATGCTGCTGGTCGGGCTCGCGCTGCTGCTGTCGGCGGCGAACGTGCTGATGCGCGACATCGAGCGGTTCATGCGGCTGGTGATCCGCCTGCTCTTCTACGCCACCCCGATCATCTACCCGCTCAGCCTCGTGCGGGAGTCGGCGGCGCCGGGCTGGGTGAAGGTCGCGTACGAGCTGAACCCGCTGGTCGGCATCTTCCAGCTGCACCACGCGATCTGGTACCCGGACCAGTTCCCGGGCGCCCGGCTGCTGGCCACCACGATCGCCGTGAGCCTGCTGGTGCTGGTCGCCGGCTGGTGGGCGTTCCGCCGGCTCGAACCAGCCGTGCTGAAGGAACTGTGATGGCGGAGCCGATCATCGAGGCGGAGGGCCTCGGCATCCGGTTCGTCCGCAACCGCCGCCGGCAGCTGCGGCTGCGGGAGTTCTTCATCCACCGCGGCGGCCGGTCCGCCTCGTCCGGCCAGTTCTGGCCGCTGCGGGACGTCTCGTTCCAGGTCGCGGCCGGCGAGACCGTCGGTGTGGTCGGCCGCAACGGCACCGGCAAGAGCACCCTGCTGCGGCTGATCGCCGGGGTGCTCATCGCCGACGAGGGGCGGATCCGGGTCCGGGGCCGGGTGGCCCCGCTGCTGGAGTTGTCCGCCGGCTTCTCCAACGACCTGACCGGCCGGGAGAACCTGTACCTCGTCGGCGGGCTGCACGGGCTGTCGTCGGGCTACCTGCGGCGACACTTCGACGAGATCGTGTCCTTCGCCGGCGAGCAGGTGGAGCGGGCCATCGACACGCCCGTGCGGCACTACTCGTCGGGCATGAAGGTCCGGCTGGGCTTCGCCATCATCTCCCACCTGCCGCACCCGATCCTGCTCATGGACGAGGTGACCGCGGTCGGGGACGCGGAGTTCCGGCGGAAGTGCTATGCGACGATCGACCGATTGCTCGGGGAGGGGCGCACACTGGTGCTGGTGTCACACAACGAAAAGGATCTGACCCGGTTCTGCCGTCGGGGGCTGTACCTCGACGCCGGGCGGCTGACCGTCGACGGGACGATCGCCGAGGCGCTGGACGCGTACCACACCGCGGTCCCGCGGTGACGCTCGCGATCGTGCTCGCCGCCGGTGCCCCGGCCGCGGGCCTGCCGACGGGTGACGGGCGCACACTCGCGGACCGGCTGGCCGACCAGTGGCGCCGGGCCGGGGCGACCCAGGTGCGGCAGGCCGCCGACCTGACGGAGTTGGCGGACCTCGTCGACGTCGCCGCCGGGCCGGTCATCGTCACGGGGGCGGACCTGGTGGCGCACACCGCCGTACTGCGGCACCTGGCCACCAGCCCGGTCGGGCCGACGGTGGCGCTGGTGCTGACCGACCCGCCGGCCCCCGGGCAGGCCGCCGTGCGCGAGGAGCGCGGCCAGGTGGTCGACGCCGGGCCGGCCGGGCGGCTCGACGGGGCGACCGGGGTGTTCGGGGGGGCGCTGCGGGTGGGCGTGGACGACCTGCCGGCGCTCGCCGCCGCCGCCCGGGCCGCGGCCGTCGCCGCCGACGCCGGCCCGTCGGCCGGGCCCGTCGTGGACCGGCTGTTCACCGGCCTCGCCGCGCTCGGCACCCTGACCTTCGCCCACCGGGTACGCCTGCTCGTCGCCCACCGGGTCGCCGACCCGGCCGGGCTGGCCGCCGCCGAGGCGGCGCTGCGCGGGGTGGACGAGGACCGGGCCGAGCTGAAGCTGTCGGTGAAGGAGAAGGACGACTTCTTCACGACCTTCTTCGTCAGCACCTGGTCCCCGTACGTCACGAAGGCCTCGGCCCGGCTCGGGCTCGGCCCGACGGCGGTCACCATGATCTCGGTGGCCTTCGCGGTGGCCGCCGCGGTGCTGTTCGCCGTCGGCGGCGGGCGGCCCGCGCTGGTCGCCGGCGCGGTCCTGCTCTACCTCGGCTTCGTACTGGACTGCGTGGACGGGCAGCTGGCCCGCTACACGCGGAACTTCAGCGCCTGGGGCGGCTGGCTGGACACCATGGCCGACCGGGCCAAGGAGTACGTGGCCTACGCGGGCCTCGGCTACGGGGCGACCCACGCCGGGTTCCGGTACGGCTGGGCGCTGGCGATCGCCGCGATGACGTTGCAGACCGTCCGGCACATGACCGACACCTGGTACGGGGTGCTGCACGACGAGGCGGCCCGGCGGCCGAAGACCGTCGGCGCCGGGGGCGGCGGCATCGGCGACAGGCTGAACGCCGCGTCGACCCGGGTGCAGGCGGACACCGGGTCGCTGTCGTACTGGCTGAAGCGGACGGTGGTGTTCCCGATCGGGGAGCGCTGGGCGCTGATCGCGCTGACCGTGGCACTGTTCGGCCCGCGGGTCGCCCTGATCGCGGTGCTGGTCTGGGGGGCGCTCGCGTTCGCGTACACCGGGGCCCTGCGTACCCTGCGGGCCCGCTGGATGTGGGTGCCGGTGCTGGACACGGTGGACGCCACCCTGCACCGCGACGACGGCCCGCTGGCCGCCCGGCTGCCGGCGCTGCGCCCGGTGGGCCCGCTGACCCTGGCGGTCGTCGCCGCCCTGGGCCCGGCGGCGCTGCTGGTCGCGGCCCTGCTGCGGGCGGGCGGCGACGGCGACCCGGCCGGACTGCGCTGGTGGCTGCCGGTGGCCCTGCTGGTGCTGCTGCTCGCCGGCCTCGGGGCCGGGGCGGCGCACAACGGGCCGCTGGACTGGCTGGTGCCGGCCGCGCTGCGGGCCGGGGAGTACCTGTTCGCGATCGCCGCCGGTGTGGTCGGCGGCGTCCCGGCCTGGCTGGTCTTCGGGTACGTCCTCGTGCTCACCCTGCACCACTACGACCTGACGGCGCGGCTGGAGAAGCGTCAGGCGGCCCCGCCGCTGCACGGCGCGACGCTCGGCTGGGACGGGCGTTCCGTGGTGCTGGGCGTGGCGGCGATCGCCGGTTTCGCGGGGATCGTCATGGCTACACTCGGTGCGTACCTGCTCGTGCTCTTTGTCGGGAGTGTGGTCCTGGCCTGGGTCGTCCTGCCCGCCCGCTCCCGGCGGGCCGCGGGCGCCCCGGCGGTCGGAGGTGTCCGCTCCCCGGGCTGACGGAGGGGCCGGTCGATGCCGCTGATCAGCTTCGTCGTACCGGCCTTCCGGGTGCAGGCGTACCTGCGGGAGTGCCTCGACTCGATCCTCGGCCAGCCGTTCGACGACGTCGAGGTGATCGGCGTCGACGACCACTCGCCGGACGGCAGCGGCGACATCCTGGCCGGGTACGCGGACCGCGACCACCGGGTCCGCGCCGTCCGGCTGCCGCGCAACGTCGGCCTGGGTCCGGCCCGCAACGCCGGGCTGGACCTGGCCGCCGGCGAGTACGTCTGGTTCGTCGACGGCGACGACTGGCTGGCCCCGGACTGCCTGCCCGAGCTGGCCGCCCGGCTCCGGGCCACCCGCCCCGACGTGCTGCTCGTCGACCACGTCCGGGTGCACTGGGACAACCGGGTCGTGGGCAGCGCGCTGGCCGAGGTGTTCCCGGCCCCGCCGGGGCCGGTCACGTTCCGGCTGCGTGAGCGGCCGGAGGCGATGCGGCTGTTGCACACGGCGTGGAACCGGCTGGTCCGCCGGCGGTTCCTGGTGGACCTGGGCCTGCGCTTCCCGCCCGGCTGGTACGAGGACGTCCCGTTCAGCTACCCCGTGCTGATGGCCGCCGAGCGGATCGGGGTGCTGGACCGGGTCTGCCTGAACTACCGGCAGCGCCGGGCGGGGGCGATCACCCGGACGCGCGGGGACCGGCACTTCGAGGTGTTCGCCCAGTGGCACCGGGTGTTCCGGCTGATGGACGAGTGGGGGATCGAGGACCTGCGCCCGGCGGTCTTCGAGCGGATGATCTGGCATTACCTCACGGTGCTCGGCAACGGCGACCGGATCGCCCCCGAGTTGCGGCCCGCGTTCTTCGCCCGGATCACCGCCGACCACGCCCGGTGGCGGCCGCCCGCCGGCGCTCCCGTCCCACCCGGGGTCGACGGGCTCAGGCACCGGCTGGTCGCCGCCGGCCGGTGGCGCACGTTCAGCGCGCTGCGGGCGGCCCACCAGGCCGGGGAGGCCGCCCGGCGGCAGGTCCGCCGGCTGGCGCCGGTGGCCCGCCGGGCCGCCCGGCTGGGCCGGGACGCGGCGCTGCGTGAGTACTACCGGGCCGAACTGACCCGGCCGATCGACCCGACGCTGGCCGTGTACGCCGCCTACTGGTACCGCGGCTACGCCTGCAACCCGGCCGCGATCTACGAGGCGGCCCGCCGGCTGGCCCCGCATGTGCGCGGGGTGTGGATCGTCCGGCGGGACCGGGTGGACTCGCTGCCGTCGGGCGTGGAGTACGTGGTGGCCGGCAGCCGGGAGTACCACCGGGCGCTGGCTCGGGCGAGGTGGCTGGTCAACAACGTCAACTTCCCGGACTTCGTCCGCAAGCGGCCGGGCTCGGTGCACGTGCAGACCCACCACGGCACCCCGGTCAAGGTGATGGGGCTGGACCAGCAGCGGTACCCGCTCGGCGCGGTCGGCATGGACTTCGGCGACCTGCTGCGGCGGGTGGACCGCTGGGACTACAGCGTCTCGGCGAACGCCTTCTCCACGCAGATGTGGGAGCGGGCGTACCCGGCCGCGTACACCACCCTGGAGGTCGGGTACCCGCGCAACGACCGGTTGGTCACCGCCGGCCCCGACGAGGTGCGCGAGGCGCGGTCCCGGCTCGGCCTCGCCCCCGGCGACCGGGTGGCGCTGTACGCCCCGACGCACCGCGAGCACCTGCCCGGCTACCGGCCGCCGTTCGACCCCGGGTTGCTGCTGGACTCGCTCGGCCCGGCCGGGCGGCTGCTGGTGCGCAGCCACTACTTCCACGACCGGGACCGGCGTCACCGGGCCACCGGGCCGGTGCTGAGCGCCGGTGGCAGCAGGGTGCTGGACGTCAGCGACCACGACCGGATCGAGGACCTCTACCTCGCCGCCGACGTGCTGGTCACCGACTACTCGTCCGCGATGTTCGACTACGCCGTGCTGGACCGGCCGATCGTCGTGTACGCGCCGGACTGGGAGGCGTACCGGCTGGCCCGGGGCGTCTACTTCGACCTGCTCACGGAGCCGCCCGGGGCGGTGGCGACCAGCTTCCCCGCCCTGCTCGACCTGTTCCGTTCGGGGGCGGTCGACGCCGCCGCCGCGACGGCCGCCCGGCGGCGGTTCCGGGCCAGGTTCTGCGCCCTGGACGACGGGCACGCCGCCGAGCGGGTGGTCCGCCGGGTCTTCCTCGGCGAGCCGGCCTGACCTGGCCCTCGTCGGGCCCTCCGGATCGGGCCGTAATAGGTCTGTTATTGGCCGAACATGGCACGTTCACCCGATGCGCATAATGGCATGATCCTGGTCACATTCTCTTTTGGGGTTCTGGCCGACGAGCTGTGGGAGGTGACGGTGACCACCGTCGCGCTCAAGGATGTGACCAAGGTGTTTCCGGACGGCACTGTCGCCGTGGACGCCATCAACCTGGACGTCAACGACGGTGAGTTCATGGTCCTGCTCGGCCCCTCCGGGTGCGGGAAGTCCACCGTGCTGCGGATGGTGGCGGGCCTGGAGGAACCCAGCTCCGGGGCGGTGCTGCTCGGTGGCGAGCTGGTGAACGACCTGCCGCCCCGGGACCGGAAGATCGCCATGGTCTTCCAGGACTTCGCGCTCTACCCGCACATGTCGGTGGGGGACAACATCGCCTTCCCGCTGCGGCTGGCCGGGGTCGATCCGGCGCCGCGCGACGAGCAGGTCGCCGGCGTGGCCAGCGCGCTGGGCATCGGCGACGTGCTGGCCCGCAAGCCCAGCCAGCTCTCCGGCGGACAGCGGCAGCGGGTCGCCATGGGCCGGGCCATCATCCGACGGCCGGGTCTGTTCCTGATGGACGAGCCGCTGTCCAACCTGGACAGCGGCCTGCGCGCGGAGCTGCGGGCGGAGATCTCCGGCTTGACCCGCGAGCTGGGCGTCACCACCATCTACGTCACGCACGACCAGGCCGAGGCGCTGACGATGGCCGACCGGGTGGCCATCATGCGCCGGGGCGTGCTCCAGGACGTCGGCACCCCCACCCAGGTGTACGGGCGCCCGGCCACCCTCTACGTCGCCGCGTTCCTCGGGAGCCCCCGGATGAACCTGCTGGAGGCGTCGGTCTACGTGCACCTCGACCGGTACGTCGCGCTTCATCTCGGCGACCAGGCCCTCTACCTGCCGTGGAACGACATCCGCACCCGCGCGGTCGCGCACTACCACGGCGAGCGGATCGTGGTCGGCATGCGGGCCGAGGCGCTCACCCCGGTCTCCCCGGACGCGCCGGGCGACGTGCTCCGGGGCCGCATCCGCTACCTGGAGCACCACGGGCACGAGTCGCTGGCCTTCCTCGACATCGGGGCCACCGCCGTCGTGGTGGACGAAATGGGCGGCCCCGCCGACTCCGGCTCCGCGGAGCAGCGCGGCCGGCGCCGGCTCGGCCAGGTCGTGCAGCGGCTCACCGGCCGGGTCGGCGAGCCGCCCGCCGAGCCCACCCCGCACGACCGGCGGACCAGCGTGCTCAGCGACCCGGGCCGGCACCACCGCCGCGCGGCGGAGCTGACGGTGCGGCTCGCGCCGTACCCGGCCGTCGCCGCGGGCCACCCGCTGGCCATCTCCGTACGCATGGACGCCCTGCACTTCTTCGATGAGCGCGGGGACCGGATCGACGTGGGCTGGCGCTGAGCCGCGCGGCGGGGCGGCGGCCCGGCCCCGGGGGCCTTGCCCGCGAAGTTACCGGGGAGTAGCGTGCGGGCATGACGATCGACTCCCGCCAGGTCGCGGCCGGCATGCTGGAGGCCGTGCCCTTCGCCCGTACGCTCGGCTTCGAGTTCGTCGAGGTGGCCCCGGAGGCCGAGGGCGGGGTGCGGGCCGTGGTCCGGCTGCCCGACTCGCCGGCCGTGCACAACCACGTCGGCGGCCCGCACGCCGGGGCGATGTTCACCCTCGGCGAGACGGCCTCCGGGACGGTGGTGATGGCCGCGTTCGGGCAGGTGCTCGACCGGGCCGTGCCGCTGGCGGTACGGGCGGACATCGCGTACCGGAAGCTGGCGATGGGGCCGGTGCGGGCCACCGCGCGCCTCGGCCGGCCGGCGCCCGAGGTGATCGCCGAGCTGGAGGCCGGCCAGCGGCCCGAGTTCCCGGTCGAGGTCGAGATCGCCACCGAGGACGGCACGCCGACGGGGGCGATGACCGTGGTCTGGACGCTGCGCCCCAACCGCTGAGCCCGTCGCCTCCGGGCGAGCCGAAACAGGTTTGCCGGGTCCGGCCGGTGGATAGATTCGTACCGTGCTGGGCCTGCCTGCTCACGTGACCGCCTGTCTCTTCGACCTGGACGGTGTGCTGACGCAGACCGCCCGGGTGCACAACGCCGCGTGGGCCGAGACGTTCGACGCGTTCCTCCGGCGGCGCGCGGCCGAGACGGGGGAGCCGTTCCGGCCGTACGACCCGGGGGCCGACTACAACCGGTACGTCGACGGCAGGCCCCGGGCCGACGGGGTGCGCTCCTTCCTCGCCTCCCGGGGGATCACCCTCCCCGAGGGCTCGCCGAACGACCCGCCGGACGCGGACACCGTCCACGGGGTCGGCAACCGGAAGAACGCCGTCCTGCTGCGGCGCATCCGCTCCGACGGGGTCGAGGTCTACCCCGGCTCGGTGGCGTACCTGCGGGTGGCGGCCGAGGCGGGGCTGCGCCGCGCGGTGGTGTCGGCGAGCGCCAACTGCCGGGAGGTGGTCGCGGCGGCCGGGCTGGAGCCGCTGCTGGAGGCCCGGGTGGACGGGCTGGTGGCCCGCGCCGAGGGGCTGCGCGGCAAGCCGCACCCGGACACCTTCCTGGCCGGGGCGAGGCTGCTGGGCGTCGAGCCCGCGCAGGCCGCCGTCTTCGAGGACGCACAGGCCGGGGTGGCCGCCGGCCGGGCGGGCGGGTTCGGCCACGTGATCGGCGTCGACCGGGTGGGCCAGGCCGACGAGCTGCGGACGCACGGCGCGGACGTCGTGGTGACCGACCTCGCCGAGCTGATGGACGGGAAGGCGCCGGCATGATCCGCGAGCGCGCCTATCCGGTGGAGCCCTGGCACGTCCGGGAGACCCGCCTCGACCTGGACGTGCTGGCCCAGTCCGAGTCGGTGTTCGCGCTGTCCAACGGGCACATCGGCCTGCGCGGCAACCTGGACGAGGGCGAGCCGCACGGCCTGCCCGGCACCTACCTGAACTCCTTCTACGAGCTGCGGCCGCTGCCGTACGCGGAGGCGGGCTTCGGCTTTCCCGAGTCGGGCCAGACCATCGTCAACGTCACCAACGGCAAGCTGATCCGGCTGCTGGTCGACGACGAGCCGCTCGACGTCCGGTACGGCGAACTGCTCTCCCACGAGCGGATCCTCGACCTGCGGGCCGGCACCCTGCACCGGAAGGTGCACTGGCGCTCCCCGGCCGGCCGGGAGGTGAAGATCCGCAGCATCCGGCTGGTGTCGTTCACCCAGCGGGCGCTGGCCGCGATCAACTACGAGGTCGAGGCCGTCGACGGGCCGCTGCGGTTGATCCTGCAGTCGGAGCTGGTGGCGAACGAGTCGCTGCCGGCGCAGAGCCGCGACCCCCGGGTGGCGGCCGTCCTGGAGTCGCCGTTGCAGTCCGAGGAGCAGCTGACCACCGACGACGGCGGGCTGCTCATCCACCGGACCAAGGTCAGCGGGCTGCGGGTCGCCGCCGCGATGGACCACGACGTGTACGGCCCGGAGCACACCACCCTTGAGACCGAGGGGCACGAGGACTGGGTGCGTACCACCGTCGGGTGCGTGCTCGCGCCGGGCCAGGCGCTGCGGGTGGTCAAGTATCTGACGTACGGCTGGTCGAGCAAACGGTCGCTGCCGGCGCTGCGCGACCAGGTGGGCGCGGCCGTCGCCGCGGCCCGGCTGGACGGCTGGGACGGGCTGCGCCGGGAGCAGCGCGAGTACCTCGACGAGTTCTGGGACGCCGCCGACGTGCGGGTCGAGGGCGACCCGGAGGTGCAGCAGGCGGTCCGGTTCGGGCTGTTCCACGTGCTCCAGGCGGGCGCCCGGGCCGAGCGCCGGCCGATCGCCGCCAAGGGCCTGACGGGCCCCGGGTACGACGGGCACGCGTTCTGGGACACCGAGATGTTCGTGCTGCCCGTGCTCACCTACACCCAGCCCTCGGCGGTGCGCGACGCCCTGCACTGGCGGCACTCGACGCTCGCGCAGGCGCGCGAGCGGGCCCGCACGCTGAACCTGCGGGGGGCGGCCTTCCCGTGGCGGACCATCGAGGGGCCGGAGTCGTCGGCGTACTGGCCGGCGGGGACGGCCGCGTTCCACATCGCCGCCGACGTGGCCGACGCCCTGCGCCGCTACGTGCAGGTCACCGGGGACGACCAGCTGGAGCGGGACATCGGCCTGGAGCTGTTCGTCGAGACGGCCCGGCTGTGGCGCTCGCTGGGGCACCACGACCGCATCGGCCGGTTCCACGTCGACGGGGTGACCGGGCCGGACGAGTACACGGCGGTGAAGAACGACAACATCTACACCAACCTGATGGCGCAGCGGAACCTGTTGACCGCGGCGGAGTGCACGATGCGCCACCGCGACGAGGCGTTCGACCTCGGGGTGACCGAGGAGGAGGCGGCCGCCTGGCGGGACGCGGCGCACGCCATGAACGTGCCGTACGACGACGAGATCGGCGTGCACGAGCAGGTGGAGGGCTTCACCCGGCTGCAGGAGTGGGAGTTCCCGCAGACCCCGGCCGAGAAGTACCCGCTGCTGCTGCACTACCCGTACTTCGACCTGTACCGCAAGCAGGTGGTCAAGCAGGCCGATCTGGTGCTGGCCATGCACTGGCGGGGGGACGCGTTCACGGAGGAGGAGAAGCGGCGCAACTTCCTCTACTACGAGCGGCGCACGGTGCGCGACTCGTCGCTGTCGGCGTGCACCCAGGCCGTGATCGCCGCCGAGGTCGGCTACCTGGAGTTGGCGCACCGGTACCTGCGCGAGGCCGCGCTGATGGACCTGCACGACCTCAACGAGAACACCCGCGACGGCGTGCACATGGCCTCGCTGGCCGGGGCGTGGATCGCCCTGGTCGCCGGCTTCGGCGGGCTGCGCGACCACGAGGGGCTGCTGACGTTCGCGCCCCGGCTGCCGAGCCGGCTCAGCCGGCTGGAGTTCTCGTTGCAGTGGCGGGGGAAACGACTGCGCGTCGACGTCCGGCCGCACCAGACGACGTACGCGCTGCGGCACGGCCACGAGGGCGACATGCTGGAACTGCGGCACCACGGCGAGAAGGTGCGGGTGACCTTCGCCGAGCCGGTCACCGTGCCGGTGCCGCCGGCCGGGCCGCCCGGCCCGGAGCCGGAGCAACCGCCCGGCCGCGCCCCGCTGCTGCACCTGCCCGAGGAGGGTAGCTGAGCCCCGTCCCGGGTGCCGTGGCGCTGCCGTCCCGCCGCAGCCTCGGGTGGCTTGGGCGCCGCAGCCTCGGGTGGCTTGGGCGCCGCAGCCTCGGGTGGCTTGGGCGCCGCCGCCTCGGGCGGGCGTCGGGCGCCCACCCGAGGCGGAGCGGTCAGAACTGCGGGCCGTTGGAGGGGCGCCCGGCCGCGTCGCGCGGCGCCATCGCGCGCGGATCGTCGCCGGTGCGGGCCTGCGCCGCCTCGTCCGCCCAGTCCCGGCCGCGCTCGTCCTCCTGTGCCCGCCGCTCCCGCTCGGCGGTCTGCTGCCTGGACCTGTCGTCCTGCTGTCGACCCATGACGATCCTCGCGATCCGTCGGGGCGCGCCTGCGCCGGTGCTGCGGTCACCCCGGGCCTTCCCGATCGGCCCGCCCGCAAACGGGCGGCGCGCCCGCCCGCCGCGCTCAGGGTTCGAGGTGGCGGGCGAAGCTCAGCCGCAGGTGGTTCTTCGGCCGGGCGCCGACGATCGAGCCAACCACCTCGCCGCCGGAGAACACCAGCAGGGTCGGCAGCGACATCACCCCGTACGCCCGGGTGGTCGCCGGGTTCGCGTCCGTGTCGACCGTGACCACGCTCAGCCGGTCGCCGAACTCGTCGGCCAGCTCGGCCAGGCTGCGCGACACCGGCCCGCAGGGCGGGCACCACTCGGCCCAGAAGTCGACCACCACGGGCCGGTCGGCGGCCAGCACCGCCTCGGCGAACGTGGCGTCGGCGACGGCGGTCAGCGGGCGGGCGCCCGATTCCTGAAGCATGTTTCCTCCCGGTGCGCGATGGCCTGGCCGAGCTGGTCGTGCAGTTGGCGCCGCACCGCGCCGAGCCGGTCGAGGTAGGCGTCCACCTCGGCGAGCCCTCCCAGCGCGGGCCTTCACCCCCGCCCTGAAGGGACGGAGCGCTGGCCCGCATTCCGGTAGCGCAGCGTCCGGGTGCTGGTTCCGGCGCGTTCGGCCAGCTCACCGATCAACATGGGACCTCCTTCGCCCGTCCCCGACCGCCACGCTAAACCTTGCCGCCGGTGTCAACGCAACGGGCGAGTCCGGGCCGCCGGTGTCGACGCGACGGCCGAATCCCGGCCGCCGGTGTCAACGCAACCGGCGAATCCCGGCCGCCGGGGCGGGTATGCGGGCAGGGACCGGAGGAGAGGGGGCGGGATGGCGACGCGCGGACGGGCGGGTACGACGACCCGCGGCGGCGAGATGACGATTCCGGCGGGGGGCGCGCGGCTGCCGGCCGACGTGCACGTCCCGGACGAGGCGACGGGGGTGGTCCTCTTCGCGCACGGCAGCGGCAGTTCGCGGCACAGCCCGCGCAACGTCGCCGTCGCCCGCGTGCTGCACCGGCGGGCGCTGGCCACCGTGCTGGTCGACCTGCTCACCCCCGAGGAGGAGCGGGTCGACGTCCGGACCGCCGAGCTGCGGTTCGACATCGGGATGCTCGCTGACCGGCTGGCCGCGATCGTGGACTGGATGGCCGACGAGCCGACCCTGGGCCGGCTGCCGGCGGGCCTGTTCGGGGCCAGCACGGGGGCGGCGGCGGCCCTGGTCGCGGCGGCGGCCCGCCCCGAGCGGGTGAGCGCGGTGGTGTCCCGCGGCGGACGCCCGGACCTGGCGGGCGAGGCCCTGTCCCGGGTGCACGCCCCGACGCTGCTGCTGGTCGGCGGCCTGGACGAGCAGGTGATCACCCTCAACGAGCAGGCCATGGTCGAGCTGGGCTCGGTGGGCGAGCTGCGGATCGTGCCCGGCGCGACCCACCTGTTCGAGGAGCCGGGCACCCTGGAACAGGTCGCCGACGCCGCGGCCGACTGGTTCGCGACCCACCTGCGCCCGTCGGGCTGACCCGCCGTCCCGGGCCCGCCGCGCCGGTCACCCGGGCGACTCCTCGACGGCGGCCCGCCGGTGCCGCTGCACGGTGTCGACCACCCGGTACGCCACCGCGGTGATCGGCACCGCGACGAACGCCCCGGCGATGCCGGCGATCAGCGTGCCGGCGGTCACCGCGATCAGGATCACCGCGGGGTGCAGCCGCACCTGGCGCTTCATCACCAGCGGCTCCAGCAGGTTCCCCTCGATCTGCTGCACCGCGATCACTGCGGCCAGGGTGAGCAGCGCCACCCCCGGCCCCTTGGCGGCCAGCGCCACCAGGACGGCCACCGCCCCGGCCAGGGTGGCGCCGATGATCGGCACGAACCCGCCGAGGAAGGTGATCAGGGCCAGCGGCAGCGCGAGCGGCACCCGGAGCAGCGCCAGGGACACGCCGATGCCGATGGCGTCGATCGCCGCGATGATCATCGTGCCCCGGCTGTACGCGCCGAGCGTTCGCCAGCCCACCCGCCCGGCCTCGGCGACGACCTGCCGGTTCGGCCCGGTCATCCGGCGCAGCGTCCACCGCCACATCGACCGGCCGTCCTTGAGCAGGAAGAACAGCAGCACCAGGGCGAACAGGGCGAAGCCGGCCACCTCGGCGGCCGTCCGGACCCCGCCGACCGGGTCGCTTCCGCCGAACGCCTGGCGGGCCTGCCGGACCAACTGGTCCAACTGCTCGTCGCTGACCGGAAGCGTCGACGTGACGAAGTCCCGGGCGCGTTCGAGCCCCTGGCCGAGTTCCCCGCTCAGCTCCCCGAACTGGCTGGCCGTCAGGTTCCACACCAGCACACCGACCCCGACGAGGACGCCGAGCAGCAACAGCACGGTGAGCAGGGCGGCCGGCGCCGGCGGCAGCCGCAGCCGGCGCAGCAGGAGCAGCGCCGGGTCGAGCAGCGCGGTG
The DNA here is from genome assembly GCF_043198215.1 of Micromonospora sp. NPDC048830. Lineage (NCBI taxonomy): Bacteria > Bacillati > Actinomycetota > Actinomycetes > Micromonosporales > Micromonosporaceae > Micromonospora > Micromonospora sp. NPDC048830. The sequence goes on along the minus strand of NZ_JBICUP010000021.1, from coordinate 40,503 downwards.
AGGAACAGGGCCGCGGCCAGGGCGACGGCCAGCGGGGCCAGCAGCGCGGCGATCTTTCCGAGCAGGTAGAGCCCGGCGACGACCACCACCAGGCAGGCGCTCCACACCACCGCCGAGCGGACCAGCCAGGGCAGCGCCGGCCACGTCTGCCGGGGCCCGGCCGCCGCCCGGCGGCCGGGTCGGTTCTGCCCGGGCGTCCCCTCGGGCGTCGGGGGTGCCGGGCCGCCCTCCGCGCCGGGCGTCCCGTCGGGCGTCGGGGGTGCCGGGCCGCCCTCCGCGGCGGGCGTCCCGTCCGGTGTCGGGCGTGCCGGGGTGCTCTCCCCGCCCGGCGTCGTCTCGGGCGTCCGCCCGGCACCGTCCTCGACCATTTCGGCCCTCCTCGATCCGCCACGTCCGTACCCGGTCGGCGGCTCTCCGACACCCCCGCCGGCGGCGCCCTCGTCCGCGCGGGGGACGGCGGACGAGTTCGCCGGAAGCGCCTCGGAGCGGCCCGGTTCGCAACCGGAGGGGCAGCCCGGTACGCCCGGGAGCTGCGGTCCGTTCGCAACCGGAGGGGCGGCCGGTTCGCCTGGAGGGGCGGCCCGGTTTGGCCGGTGGGACTCAGGGAACGCTGCCGGACGGACCGAGTGGAGGAGGCCGCGATGAGGGACTTCATGGACAAGGCCGAGGACTTCGTCGACAAGCACGAAAAGCAGGTGGACGAGGGCCTCGCCAAGGCCGGCAGGGAGGCCGACAAGCGCACGGGCGGCAGGTACCGCGAGCAGATCGACAAGGGCGTCGAGGCGGCCCAGCGGCGTACCGGTGGCGGGGACGCCCCGCCCCGCTGACCCCGTACGCCCCTCCCGGGTCGCCGGAACGCGGTGGCCCGGGAGTCGCGCGTCCGGCCACGGTGCCCGCCGGACGCCTTTTCCCGCGTCGCACGAAATCCAGCCCCGTCACTGGCCCGGCATCGATTTCGTGACTACCATCCGCATTCGGGGCATGACTCACCGTCCGAGTCGTGCGTGCGGATGAGCACGCGCCGGAGTGGACGGAGGGAGGAGGCTCGGGTGAGCACGGACGGCGAGAAGACCGGCGTCGGGTGGCGGCTGCACGTCGACCCGGCCAGGTGCATCGGCACGGGAATCTGCGCCGGTGCGGCGCCCGGGCACTTCGAGTTGGTGGACGGGCTGTCCCGCCCGCTGGCCGAACGGGTGGCCCCGGCCCAGCCGGTGCTGGACGCCGCCGATTCCTGCCCGATGGCGGCGATCGTCGTCTCCGACCTGGAGAGCCAGCGGCGGATCGCGCCCGAGGAGTAAGGGGGGCCCTTCCTGACGCCCGCCGTGGAGAAGGATGCCCTCTCACGCGGGCGGCGCGTGCCCGGGAGGCAGACCGTCACTCCAGGACGGCGGCGAGCGTGCGGCGGGCCGTGTCGGCCATGACGGGATTGGTGTCCACGTAGTACGGCAGCGCCATCGCCGCCTGGAGGATCGCCCAGCCGCGCCCGCGTTCCCAGGTCGCGTCGTCGACGCCGAGCGCCCGCCGGTACGTCTCACGGGCGGCCGGGGACAGCAGGTTCCAGGCCGGCATGAGGTCCACGGCCGGGTCGCCGACGCAGACCCCGCCCAGGTCGATGACGGCGGCGAGCCGGCCGTCGCGGACCAGCAGGTTGCCGGGCATGAGGTCGGCGTGCAACCACACGTCGGCCCCGGCGTGCGGTGGCGCGTCGAGGCAGCGCCGCCACGCCCGGGCGACGCCGGCGGTGTCGGTCAGCCCGGCGAGCCCGCCAACGATTTGTTGCGGCGGTCGCGCCGCCAACGATTCACCACGCGATGGTCGCGCCGCCAACGATTCACCACGCGATGGTCGCGCCGCCAACGATTCACCACGCGATGGTCGCGCCGCCAACGACCACGCGATGGTCGCGCCGCCAACGAGATACCGCGCGGACGGCGTGCGGGCACCGTGCCGCACTCCGCGGAGGGACGACGCGAGGGCCGGCCCCCCGTCGGGGACCGGCCTTCGTGGCCGTCGCCGGATCAGGAGCTGTAACCGCGGCTCGCGATCCAGTTGGCCAGCGCGTTCACGTCCATCCAGTACTCCTGGACGGCCGGGTCGGCCGGGTCGGCGATCTTCACCGTGTTGCCGTCGTCCTTGTACTCGACGACGGTCAGGTAGTGGCCCGGGTAGCTGTGCCCGACGCCGTCGGCGTCGACCGCGCTGCCCAGGACGTTGGCGATCACGGGCCTACCCGCGTCCACGGCGGTCCGCACGTCTGCCCGCAGCCGCTCGACCTGCTCCTTCGAGGCCACGTCCGAGCCGATCTCGGTGGTCTTGTACCTGCCGGGCGCGTACTCGTTCAGCACCCGCGTGATGTCGAAGGCCGAGTCCGTACCGTTCTCGGTCGTGCCCAGCTTCGCGGCCAGCTCGTCCTGGCTCACGATCTTGCCCTCGGCGGACAGGGCGATGCGGGTCGAGGCCGGGCCGCAGTAGTAGTAGTTCGGCTGGGCCTGGTACTCGTAGCCCGCCCGGTGCCCGCCCGGGTGGTCGGTCGTCTCGGCGCCGGCCGCGTTCCTGGTCTCGGCTGGGGCGGCGTGCGCGGCCACGGCCGGCCCCGCCAGGGCGCCACCGGTCATCAGCAGGCCGGCGACGGACAGCACGCTCTTGCGCAGGATGGGATTCATGTCGAGGCTCCGTTCGGGGGTTTGCCGCCTCCGCGGCGCGGAGGCGCAAGCACCGGGAATGGCGCTCGGCTGGCGGATTCCGGGAGCACACCCGGTCGGCGTTCCGACGGGCGTCGCGCCCGTGCGGGCGGCCCGGTTTCGGTCGTACGGGGATTTCAACCGCCCGCCCCGCGTCGGCCCATCCCGGCCCCGGGGCGACCCTCGTCACGGGCCGACCCGGCCGACCCGGACCTGCCGGGCGAGCGGGTGGCGCGGGCGACGAACCGGTCGACCGGGCACGGACCGCCCGACCGGTCCGATCAGGGCACGGGGCGGCGGGGCGGCTCCGCCGGCGTGCCGGGCCGCCCGGGCAGCTGTCGGTCGGCGTCGGGCGGCTGCTGGCCGGCGTCGGGCAGCTGTCGGTCGGCGGCGCGGCGCCGCTGGGCCAGCCGCCCGAGATAGAACAGCGCGCCCGCCAGTACGCCGATGTCGTCCAGGTAGATCGGGTCCGGCAGCACGTCCACCGGGAAGACCGTGTACGCCAGGGCGCCCCAGAAGGCGACCTTGCCGCCGAGGCCCAGCGTGCCGAGCAGCCGGCGGGCGCGTACCACCCGCACGGCGAGCAGGACGGCGCCGACCAGCGTGGCCAGCGCGACCACGCCGGCCAGCCCCACGAGGATCCACTGCTCCTGCGACATGCCCGCCACGTTAGTCGACGGAAGGGAATGGCCCTTGTCAACGCCTGCGGTGGAGAAGGATTCCCCTCTCACCGGGTTCGGGGCCGCGCGCGACGGCTACGCGGGGACGGCCGCGCGGCCCCGGGCCGCCGTCGACTGGCCGCGGCTGACGGCCGGGATCTCCCGGGTGACGGCCGCCGTCTCCCGGCTCCGTTCGGCGGCCGGCGACCGGCCGTCGGTCACCCCGGACCGGCCGTCGGTCACCCCGGGCAGCAACGATTGCTCATGCGGTGCCGGCGTGGTCGCGGCCAGCGCCTCGTCGCGCAGGCTGCGCGCGGCGACGGCGGCCCGCTCGGCGGCACGCCAGGCGGCCTGCTCCCGCTCCCGGGCCGCCCGCTGCCGGGCGCGCAGGTGGTCCCGGACGGCGCGGCGCAGCACCAGCTCCTGCTCGACCGGGTGCAGCCGCGGGTCCCAGCCGTTGCGGTGCGCGAGGGCGTCCGCGAGCTGCTCCGCGGACAGTTCCCGGCGGCCGTGCGCCTCCCGCGCGGCCCGGTGCAGGTAGCGCTCGCGGTCGGCGTACTCGGCGGGGGTGCGCTCGGTGTTCGGCCGGGGCAGGGCGGCGGCGGTGACCAGCCGGTGGACGTCGGCCTCCGCGGCCTCGTACGCCTGCCAGGCGCTGTCGGCCTCCTCCTGGGCGGCCAGCCACTCGTCGCGCAGCCGTCGGGCCGCGGTCGCCGCCCGGTCGGCCGCGGTCGCCACCTCGCCGGCGTACCGTCGTCGTTCCCGTTCCTCCGCCGCCTCCTTGAGGAGGCTGGGCATGGCGGCCTCGCGGATCCGCCCGCCGGCGACCGAGCGGAACAGGTCGGGCCGGACGACCAGCGCCGCCACGGCGACGGCGGCGACACCCAGGAGGGCCAGCCAGATCGCGGCGGCCTGGGGCACATCGAGCAGGACGGTGGAGAGCGCGGTCTGCATCAGGGGCACCTCGGTTGGTACGACGTGGACTGAGGTTCGTGGCCCGGGTGACGGGCGATGGGGTGCGGTGCGGGAACCGGGGTGACGCCGAGCCGTCAGCGGGCGGACGGCTTTCCGTACGCGTCGATCGCGACGCGGTACGGCTCGTAGCGAGCCGTACGGTGCCGGAAGGAACCCGGGATCAGCGCCGGGGCGGCCCGCGCCGGGCGACGGCGTCCCGTGTCAGGCCGGCGGCCGGGCGATCGGCCGCGGCGGTCGGCGGCATCGCGACGGACGCCGGCTGCGGGGCGCGGAGGGCGGGCCGGGCCGGTGGAACCGTCGCGTCGGCGGGCAGTTCGGCGGCGGGGCGGGGGCCGCGGCGCAGCTCGTCGACCCGGCTGGCCACGACGACGGGATGGGCCGGCTCGGCGGCGGGCGAGGCGGCGGCCGGCACCGCGGTCGTGGCGCCGAGGCCGACCGCGAGGACCAGGGCGGTCACCGCGAGGCGACCCAGCTCCCGAACCCGGCGCAGGCGCGCCGACCAGGACGGATCAGCGTCGCGCAGCGTCGCCTGCCAGGACGGATCAGCGTCGCGCAGCGTCGCCGGCCAGGACGGATCAGCGTCGCGCAGCGTCGCCGGCCAGGACGGATCAGCGTCGCGCAGCGTCGCCGGCCGGACGGCGCGGGCGGACGCTACGGACTGCACCCCACCAACCTAGCTGCGTCACGGGAGACCCGCAGCCTCAACGGCGTGTCGCCCTGGTGAGCCCGGCCACGACCGGTGTGGACGATCGCGAAACGGCGCGGCACCCTCCACAGGTGGAGGATGCCGCGCCGTGCGGGTGAGGGGCGGTTCAGCTCGCGCCGAGGACCGGCGGGGCGGCGGTGTTCCCGTCGCTCCAGACCATCTCGTCCTCGGTCAGCCAGGTCAGCCGCTCGGCGGAGTCGTCCTCGTCGCGGCCGCCGTGCCCACCGAGCACGCCACCCCGGCCGCCGGCCGCGCCGGCCTTGCCGAGCTGGGCCCGGCCAACGCCCGTCGCCGCGCGGTTCTCGGCGCTCGGCACGGGACCGGCCGGCCGCGCCGCCGGCGCGGTCGTGCTGCTGCCCGACCCGGCCAGCACACCGGTGCCACCGGCGATCAGGCCACCCGGCGCGGCGCCGACGGACGTATTGAAGAGCAGCCCCGATCCGGTCGTGCCGGTGCCGCCTCCGGCCAGGCCCGTGGTCGGCCCGCCCGCGACCGGAAGCGGACCGCCGAGCGACGGGTCCGCGCTGGCGAGGGAGGTGCCGGTGCCCAGGTCGACGCTGGTGCCGCCGCCGACCGTGCCGTCTCCGGTGCCGTCGCTCCCGCCGGTCAGCCCCGAACCGCCGGTCGGGCCGTGCGCCGGGCTGTCCGGCGCGGTGATCGTCTTGTGGCCGGCGGTCGGGGTGCCGTTGGTGCCCCCGACGGACCCCGGCGTGGTGGCCCCGGGGCCGGCGGACGGGTTGGTCGGGGTCGTCTCGGGGTGGTACGGCAGCTCCTCGTGCGGGTCGGGCGGGGAGACCATCCGGCCGTACGCGGACAGGTCGTAGCCGGCGGCGAGCTCGGAGACGACCTGCACCATCCGCTGGTGCGCCTTCTCCTGCTCCTCCTTGTCCTGCTGGTGCCCCATGATCCCGCCGACGATCGCGCCGGGCAGGCCGAACATCGCGCCGCCCTTCACCGCGCCCGAGACGGCCTTGTCGTGGTCGTCGGTCTCCTCCGGGCTCTCGGCCTCCTTCTGCGCCGTGCGCAGATGGGTGGCCATCAGGGTCAGACCCTGCCGGACGTCGGCCATCCCCTCCGAGAGGGTGGTCGAGTAGTCGACGATCAGCGACAGCCGGCGCTGGAACTCCCGGCCGGCGTCGCCCGTCCAGGTGTTGGCCAGCTTCTCCAGGTCGCCCTTCAGGTCACGGGCGAGATCGTCGAGGGTGCCCTTCATCGAGTCCCACCCCGTGGCCAGCCCGTCGATCTGGGCCGGGTCGCCGGCGTTCACGCCGTTGTAGAGCTCCTGGTGGCTGACGTGCTGGTAACGCGCCGTGTACTCAGACACGCGGGTCCTCCTGCCTGCCCAGCGCGTCGTCGACGCCGCTCAGGGCAGCGGCGATGTCGGCCGCGTTGGCCGCGTTGCGCGCCTCGGTGGTCCGGTAGTTGGTCAGGATCGTGCTGGTCGCGCTCTGCGCGGCCTTGACCGCGTCACGGAGCCGTTTGACCTGCTGGGCGTAGCTCAGGTGGAGTTCGGTGTAACGCCGGGCGTTGCTCGTTCCGTCGGCGAACGCGCCCAGCGCCGGCGGCCGGCACTGCAGCTCGGTGTTGAGCTTCTTCAGCACGGCCTCGGCCTCGCTGAGCCGACCGGCCAACCGCTGCTGGAAGTCCTCTAGGGACAGTACGTCGACTGTCGTGCGCCCGGTCATGGCAGCATCCCCGTAGTCCTCGTTGATACCTGTTGGCGTGGATCAGGTTAGACGACGCCCACCCGCCCGGGCGACCCGACGAGGCGCGGACGCCCGACCAATGTGATCACCCGCCGGTGGCGGGGCTCTGGCTCGGCTCGGTCGACCCGCCGTCCGACGGGGTGCGGCTGGCCCCGCCCGTCGGCGTCCGGCCCGCCTGGTCGTCCGGCGTGGTGCTCGGCCCGGCGCTCGACGTACGGCTCGGCTCCGGGGACGCGCTGCGGCTCGGGCTCTCCGTCGGCGTGCGGCTCGGCTCGGCCGTCGCGCGACCGGTCGTGGGGGCGAAGTGGGCGAAGGCGTCCTCCCGATCGAGGGTGGGACCGGTCGGGATCAACGCCAGCAGCGACGCGGGCACGGCCAGCGGGGTCACCCCCTCGTACCCGAGCGCCTGCTGCGCCCCGGCGCCGAGCGGGTAGCGCACGCCCTGGGCGCTGATCAGATAGACCGTGGCACCCGCCGCGCCCGTGCCGCTCTCACCGGCGCCCGGGGCGGCCTGCGCCAGTACGCCCTTGCCGCCGGGCAGCAGCACCTGCTCGGCGGTGCGGACCGCGTCCCGGGTGCCCTGCCGCACGGGCACGGCGGGGCCGTTCAGCTCGGGCGGCAGCCGGTCGTAGAGCTCCACGGTGGTGACGGGCGGCCCGCCGGGGGTGCCCCTGCGGTACGTCGCGCAGAGCACCGTCTGGCCCGCCCGGACCGGCTGCAGCGCCGGCAGCGTCTGCGGCGTGCCCTCCGGATCCAACCGCTCCTCGACGAGCAGCCGGCCGGCCTGGTCCGGGGTGATCTCGGTGATCTCGCCGCCGCGGCGCAGCAGCAGCAGGGCCGTGACCTCGCCGATCTGCGCCAGCCCCTCCCGGGTCAGCACGTAGTGCAGGCCGGCGGCGCGGAAGACCTGGCCGACGCGGGCCGGCCCGTCGCCCAGGGTGAACCGGCTGACCTCCCCCTCGCCGGGGATGTCGGGCTCCCGCAGCATCGGCCCGGCCGGCACCGCGTTGAGTAGTTGCTCGCCGACGTTCAGCGTGGGCGAGCCGGCCATCTTCAGCGCCGCGATCGCCGGGTCGCCGCCGACGATGCGCAGCCGGGCGTCGCGGGTGAGCAGGTACCGCTCCCCGTCGACGGTCACCAGCACCCCGCGCTCACCCAGCCGCGTGCCGCCGGAGAGCGGCCGGTCGATGGCGACCCGGGTGGTGGAGCGGCGCGGGTCGGCCGGGTCCGGCACGTCGCAGACCGACCAGGGCAGCTCGACCAGCGACTTGCGGTCGGGCAGCGCGTCCGGCGCGCCGACGATCCCGACCGTGCGGCCGCGCGGCCGGCCGGCGATCGACGCCTGCGACATTGTCCGCACCGTCGGCTGCGCCTCGTTGAGGATCAGCCGCGCCGAGGTGTAGTTCAGGGTGGGGTTCAGCAGCCCCGCCGCGTAGACGTACGTCGCCCCGGTCTCCCGCTCGATCACCAGGGTGTTCTCCTCGAGCGGGGCGGCGTTGCCAGTGAGCTGCCCGTACGCTCCGACGCCGCCGAGCACGACGGCCGCGGCCACCACGCTGCCGACGACCGCCAGGCCGAGCCGCCGCATCGGCAGGTTGGTGGTCTCCGGGTCGCCGGAGAGCAGTGCGGAGACGATCCGGCGGGTGACGAAGCGGTACGCCTGCACCTGGTCGCGGCGGGTCCGCATGACTTACCTCCGGCGGGGTGGGTCCGGCGGCGATCAGGTCGGAGCTCCGCCGCGGGCTTCCCTACGATAAGGGGCCGCCGGTCGCGGATCGGGACCACCGCCCGCCCCGGCGCCGCCGGAGGGAAGCCCGCAGTCGAGAAAGGGACGCCACCGATGACGCAGGTCCAGGCGCCACCCGGCCCCCCAGCCGCCGGCCCGGCCGGCCCGCCCGCCCGGTCGGCGTCGCTCGCCCCGTCGGCGCCGCCCGACCGTACGGTGCGCGTGGCCGACCGGCGCAGCCGTGGCCGGCTCGGCCCGGTCGTGGTCGGGCAACTCGTCGTGGTGGAACTCTGCGCCGTGGCCGTGTACGCCGCGCTCGGCGGCCCGGCCTGGCTGGTCGGTGCCGTGGCCGTGCCGGCGGTGGCGCTGGTCGCCGCCGCCTTCGCCCGCCGCGGGGGCCGCTGGTGGTACGAGGACCTGCTGCTGCGCCGCCGGCTGCGGCGTCGCCGGGGGCGGGCCCGCGTGGCCGTGCACGACGGCGGCCCGAACGACCCCCGGCTGGCCGCCCTGGCGCCGGAGCTGACCGTCATCGAGCTGACCGAGCGGGGCACCCGGCTCGGCATCGGCCAGGACGGCCAGGGCTGGTTCGCGGCGGTGGCGCTGGACCCCCGTCCCGGCGCACCCGCCGGCTCGGTCGACGCGGCGGCGGTGGACCGGGCGCTGGCCGTGCTGGCCGACTTCGCCGCGCCGGTCTCCCTCGTCCAGGTGGTCTCGCACACCCTGGTCTGGTACCCGGCACCCGGCGCGCCCCCGGCCGCGCACCGCACTGTCTGGGCGGCGGTACGACTCTCCGTCCGGGACGCCCGGACCGAGGCGGTGACCCGGGGCGGCGGGATGCTCGGCGTGCACAGGACGGTGGCGACCGCCGTGGGCCGGCTCGGCAAGGCGCTCAACGCGGCCGGCCTGAGCCACCGCGTCCTCGGCCGGGACGAGCTGCGCGCCGCCGTCGTCTCGGCGTCCGGCGTGGACCTCGCGTCCGCGCCGCAGGCGGAGACCTGGACGGGGCTGCGCGGCGGCGGTTGGACGCAGCGCTGCCTGGCCTTGCGGGCCCGGCCCGGGGTGCCCTGGGGCGCCCTGGTGGACGCCGTCACCGCGACCTCGGCCCCCTCGCACACCCTCGCCGCCGTGGTGCGCCCCGGCGCCCGGCCGGCCCCGCTGCTGCGCGTGGCGGCCCCGGCCGACCACATCGAGGCGCTGGTCAAGGTGGTGCGGGACGTGGCCCGGCGTGGCGGCGTGCCGACCCGCCCGCTGGACGGCGAGCACGGCCCCGGCGTGTACGCCACCGCCCCGGTCGCCCTCCGGCTGGCCGACCTCCCCACGGACTGACCCCGCCCGGGGCGGGTGGGGTCAGGTCAGGGGCGGAGGTTGACGATCCAGCCGTACAGACCGCAGACCCAGACGGCGAGCGGGACCAGGGCGATGATCAGCAGGATCTCGACGATGTCCAGCAGCCGGCCCCAGACCGGCGAGATCGGCTTGCCGGCCACGGTCAGCCCGTAGACGAGGCTGACCACGGCGGCCAGCACCAGGCCGCCGAGGACCAGCCCGAGCTTCACCGCGGTCGAGGCGCCGGCGAAGGTGGCCGCCGCCGCCAGGCCCAGCCCGAGGGTGCCGGCGAACAGCACGGGTACCCGCAGGGCGCGGCCGAGGAACGGGCGGGCGCGCAGCAGCGACAGCAGGGCCAGCACCAGGCAGAGCAGCACGGCCGGCAGCCGGCCGTCCAGGGCGAGGATCACCTCGCCGCCGAGCACCAGCAGCGCCACGGCCCAGAGCAGGCCGGTGAGGAACCCGTCGGCCCGCTCGCTCAGCCGCAGCACCCGGCGGCCGTCGACGCTCTCGGTGTCGTTCTTCAGGTCGTCGGGGCCGGTGGGGATCGACGGTACGGGGAGCCGGGCCAGCCGGTAGGCCGCCATCGGCAGGGCCGGCACGGTGGCGAACGCCACGGTGGCCACCACCGCCGCGCCGGCCGGCGCGCCCACCCCGAACGCCAGGGTGACCGCCGCGCCGAGGCCGACCGCACCGGCGACCGCCGTCGCGCCGAAGAACAGCGGGACCCGGTCCCCGACGGCGAGCACCGACACCGCCCCGAACACCACCACCGCGGTCGCGGCCAGGAGCAGGTGCGGGCCGCCCAGCTCGGTCAGCGTCCGGTCCCCCGCCAGCACCAGCAGGCCGCCGACCCCGGCGTACCCGAGGCCGGCCAGGGCGAGCACGGAACCCGTGCGGCTGTCGCCGGCCGCGCGGGACAGCACGGCGGCGCTGACCACCAGGGCGAGCGCCACCAGCAGGGCGGCGACCGCCCCGGGCAGCTGCGGCGGGCCGGCGAACAGCGCCGCCAGCGCGCCGGCCCCCAGCGCCGCCGCCGCGAACAACACCGCGAAGGACCGCGTCGTGCCCACCTGCCAGGCGCCCGGCCGCTGGTTGGTGGCGGTCGCCACGGCGTCGACCACGTCGTCGAAGACGATCTCCGGGGCCGCCGCCGAGCGGGGGTTGAAGTACAGCACCTCGCCGTCGCGGACGCCCAGCTGCGCGGCGGTACGGCCGCCGTCGAGCGGCTGCCCGCCGAGCCGGGACAGGCTCCAGCCGCCGTGCCGTACCCCCTCGTCGGCGAGGTCCTCGCCGGCGTACCGCAGCAGGGTCGGCAGCAGGTCGGCCAGCGGGACGTCCGATGGCAGGGCGAGGTCCATCCGGGTCCGGGGGGCCACGATGGTGATCCGGCTCAGACCACCCGTCGCCGTCTTCGTCGCCACTGATGGCCTCCTCGCGCTCGCCTACGATCCATCCGCCGGACGGCACCATCCCCCGTGGGGTCCACGACGCCCACGGGAGATTACCTAGGATGACGTCCGCGTACGATGCCCACCCGACGGCCCGCGCTCGGGCGGGGCAGCACCGCGGAGCTCGCCGCGTCGAACAGCGTCGTCGTGCCACCCCGGTCGCACGCCACGCCGCGCCGGTCGGCGTCCGGGCCGCTTCTGGGGGAGGAGACAGCCGTGAGCACCGTCGTGTTCCGCCGGCTTCCGCGCCAACCGGGTCCCGCCCTGCCGCGCGGCGAGGTACTGCTGGAGTCCCCGCCGGAGCTGCCCGAGCAGACCCCCCGGGGCATGGGGCAGCTGCTGATGATCCTGCCGATGGTCTGCGGCGTGGGCGCGATGGCGTTCCTCTACGCCGGCCGGGGCGGCGGCGTGATGACGTACGTCGCGGGCGGCCTCTTCGGCGTCTCGATGCTCGGCATGGCGATCGGCTCGCTGAGCCACGGCAGTGGCGACAGCAAGGCCGAGCTGAACGCCGAGCGCCGCGACTACATGCGCTACCTCGCGCAGATGCGCAAGCGCACCCGGCGGGCGGCGGAGCAGCAGCGAACCGCGATGACCTGGCGGCACCCGGAGCCGGACGCGCTCTGGTCGATCGCCGCGTCGCGCCGGCTGTGGGAGCGGCGGATCACCGAGGACGACTTCGGCGAGGCCCGCATAGCGATCGGCCCGCAGCGGCTGGCGGTGGAGATCGTGCCCCCGGAGACGAAGCCGGTCGAGGACCTGGAGCCGATGAGCGCGATCGCGCTGCGCCGGTTCGTCCGCGCCCACTCCACCGTGCCGGACCTGCCCACCGCGCTGTCGGTGCGGGCGTTCTCCCGGGTGGTGCTGCGCGGCGACCGGGAGCCGGTGCTCGACCTCGCCCGGGCGGTGCTCGGCCAGCTGGTCACGTTCCACGCCCCGGACGACCTGATCGTCGCGGTGGTCGCCGCGCCGGACCGGCAGCCGGTCTGGGACTGGGTGAAGTGGCTGCCGCACGCCCAGCACCCGGGCAGCACCGACGCGGCGGGCCCCCGCCGGCTCGTCTTCGCCACCCTCGCCGAGGCCGAGGAGGCCCTCGCCGACGAGCTCGCCGGCCGGCCCCGGTTCGCCCCGGAGGCCAAGCCGCTGACCACCGCGCCGCACCTGGTGGTGCTGATCGACGGCGGCGAGGTCGCCGCGACCTGTCACCTGAACGGTCCGAGCCTGCTCGGCACCACGGTCGTCGACCTCTCCGGCACCGTGTCCCGGGACGCCGGGCGCTGGCTGCTCTGCCTGGACGCCGGCGACGGCAGCTCGCTCGACCTCGTCCGCGGCGCGTCCTCGTCCCGCCTGGGCACGCCGGACCGGCTCAGCGCGGCGGCGGCCGAGGGGCTGGCCCGGCAGATCGCCCCCTACCGGCTGTCGCAGCAGCAGGCCGCCACCGACGAGCCGCTGGCCCGCAGCATGGAGCTGCCGGACCTGCTCGGCGTCGGCGACGCCGCCACGGTGGACGTGCAGCAGACGTGGCGGCCGCGCAGCCAGCGGGACCGGCTGCGCATCCCGCTCGGCCTGGGGCCCGACGGCAACGTGGTGGAACTGGACTTCAAGGAGTCCGCGCACGAGGGCATGGGCCCGCACGGCCTGGTGATCGGCGCGACCGGCTCCGGCAAGAGCGAGCTGCTGCGTACGGTGGTGGCCGCGCTCGCGGTGACGCACTCGTCGGAGGAGCTGAACTTCGTCCTGGTCGACTTCAAGGGCGGCGCCACCTTCGCCTCGCTGGACGCGCTGCCGCACACCAGCGCGGTGATCACCAACCTGTCCGACGAGCTGCCGTTGGTCGACCGGATGCGCGACGCGCTGGCCGGCGAGATGAACCGCCGGCAGGAGGTGCTGCGGGCGGCCGGCAACTACGTCTCCCGGTACGACTACGAGAAGGCGCGGGCCGCCGGCGAGCGGTTGGAGCCGATGCCGAGCCTGCTCATCATCTGCGACGAGTTCAGTGAGCTGCTCGCGGCGAAGCCGGACTTCATCGACCTGTTCGTGATGATCGGCCGGCTGGGTCGGTCGCTCGGCGTGCACCTGCTCCTGGCCAGCCAGCGGCTGGAGGAGGGCAAGCTGCGCGGCCTCGACACCCACCTGTCGTACCGGATCGGTCTGCGTACCTTCTCGGCCGTGGAGAGCCGGATCGTGCTCGGCGTGCCGGACGCGTACGAGCTGCCCAGCGCGCCCGGCCACGGGTACCTGAAGACCGACACCGCCACCATGCTGCGGTTCCGGGCGGCGTACGTGTCGGGGCCGTACCGGACGCCGGGCCAGCAGGCGAAGTCGTCCCAGGCGCTGGTGCAGCGCCGGATCGTGCACTACGGCACCGAGTTCGTGCCGATGCGTGCCCCGGAGCTGCCGGTGGAGCCGGTGGCCGAGCCGGAGCAGCCCGTCGACGGCAAGGCCGTGGCGATGCTCGACGTGCTGATCGACCGGCTCAAGGGCAAGGGCAAGCCGGCCCACCAGGTGTGGCTGCCGCCGCTGTCGGAGCCGCCGAGCCTGCTCGACCTGCTCGCCCCGTTGAAGGTCGACCCCAACCACGGCCTGACCACCGACGGCTGGCAGGGGCGCGGCCGGCTCACCGTCCCGGTGGGCGTCGTCGACCGCCCGTACGAGCAGCGGCGCGACCCGATGATGGTGGAGCTGGACGGCGCGGGCGGCAACGTGGTCATCGTCGGCAGCTCGCTGAGCGGCAAGAGCACGATGCTGCGCTCGTTGCTCGCCTCGCTGGCGCTTACCCACACCCCGCGTGAGGTGCAGTTCTTCTGTCTGGACTTCGGCGGTGGCGCGCTGCGCAGCCTGGAGGGGCTGCCGCACGTCTCCGGCGTGGCCGGGCGGCGGGACACGGAGGCGGTCCGCCGTACCGTGGCCGAGGTCGTCGCCGTCATCGAGGAGCGGGAGCAGCGGTTCGCCCAGCACGGGATCGACTCGGTGGCCGCGTACCGCCGGCGGCGGGCGGCCGGCGAGTTCGCCGACGACCCGTTCGGCGACGTCTTCCTCGTGGTCGACGGCTGGAACACGCTGCGCCAGGAGTACGAGGAACTGGAGCAGACGGTCACCAACCTCGCCGCCCGGGGGCTGGGCTTCGGCGTGCACGTGGTGATCACGGCGGTGCGCTGGGCGGAGATCCGGATCAACATGCGGGACCTGCTCGGCACCAAGCTGGAGCTGCGGCTCGGCGACCCGGCCGAGTCGGAGATCGACCGCCGGACCGCGCAGAACGTGCCCGAGAAGACCCCGGGCCGCGGCCTGACCCGCGACAAGCTGCACTTCCTGGCGGCGGTCTCCCGTATCGACGGCAGCCGTAAGGTCGAGGACCTGACCGAGGCGTCGGTCGCCCTGGCCACGCACGTGGCCCGGGCGTGGCGGGGCCGGCCGGCCCCCAAGGTACGGCTGCTGCCACGCAAGCTGCCGCTGCACGAGCTGGTCCGGGTCGCCGACCGGTCGGTGCCCGGCCTGCCGATCGGCGTCAACGAGTCGGCGCTCGCCCCGGTCTACCTGGACCTGGCCAACGAGCCGCACCTGACCGTGTTCGGCGACGCCGAGTGCGGCAAGACGAACCTGCTGCGGGTCGTCGCCAGAGGCATCGTCGAGCGGTACACCCCGGCGCAGGCCCGGCTGGTCATCGCCGACTACCGGCGCGGCCTGCTGGGCGCGGTGGAGGGCGAGCACCTGCTCGACTACGCCCCGTCCAACCAGGTGTTCGCCCAGGGGCTCGGCTCCATCCGCAGCGCCCTGCAGAACCGGCTGCCCGGGCCCGACGTCACCACCGCCCAGCTGCGCGACCGGAGCTGGTGGAAGGGGCCGGACCTGTACATCCTGGTGGACGACTACGACCTGGTCGCCTCGGGCGGCAACAACCCGCTCAGCGCGCTGCACGAGCTGCTGCCGCAGGCCCGCGACATCGGCCTGCACCTGATCATCACCCGGCGGGTCGGCGGCGTCGCGCGGGCGCTCTACGAGCCGGTGCTGCAACGCCTGCGCGAGCTGGACTCGCCCGGGCTGCTGATGTCCGGCAGCCGGGAGGAGGGCCCCGTCTTCGGCACGCTGCGGCCGAGCCCGCAGCCGCCGGGCCGGGGCACGCTGGTGCGCCGCCGCGACGGTCAGCAGCTGATTCAGACCGCCTGGTCGGACCAGGCGTGACAGGCTCCTCACCGGCTGTGGAGCCACAGTGGAGAGTTGGCAGGGAATGCCGGGGGAGGGCTGCGCCGGTTAGACCCGGTCGGTTACCGTCTCTTCCGGAGTGTCCGTCGGTGGGGTTGGTTGCCTTGCCGCGGGGGAGGGCGCGGCGGTGCCGCCGCCACAACGATGACGGAAGGGTGTGAAGCATGGCGTTCGAGGTCGAAGCATCGACTCTGCATACCGCGGCGAATGACGTGCGGTCCACGCGCAGCGACGTCGACGGCGAGCTGAAGAAGCTGTGGAACGTCGTCGACGACCTGGCCATGGCCTGGAAGGGTTCGGCGTCCACGGGCTTCCAGCAGCTCATGCTGCGCTGGAACGAGGACACCGCGAAGCTGCTGACGGCGATGGACAACATCGCCGACCTGCTGGACAAGTCCGGTACGACCCACCAGGTCAACGACGAAGAGCAGCAGCAGATGCTGGACAAGTTCCACGCTGCTCTGAACCCGTGACCGGCAGCCAGGCGCAGAGGAGGAAATCGTGACGATCAAGGTTGACTACGCGGTCCTCGAGAGCAGCAACCAGCAGATGCAGGCCATCTCGCGGACCATCGACGAGAAGCTCGACACGCTGCGGTCCATGCTGACGAAGCTCCAGTGGGACGGCCAGGACCGGGCCGCCTACGAGCAGCACCAGGCCCAGTGGGACGCGGCCGTTCGGGACATCAACAAGGTCCTGAACGAGATCGGTGGCGCGGTCGGCATCGCCCGCGAGAACTACGTCACCACCGAGATGAGCAACTCCAAGGTCTGGGGCTGAGAATATCGCCGGCGCGGCTCCGGTCCGGCTCTCACCGGACCGGAGCCGTTCTGCGTGACGGGGTCGAGCCTCGGGGGGAAGCGATGCGTACGGGCAAGCACCGCCGGCCGTTGCTGCGGTCCGCCGCCGCCGTGCTGGCGCTGGTCGCCGCCGCCGGCACCGGCCCGCTGGCCGCGCCCGAACCGGCCCGGGCCGACACCGTACGCGGCCTCCAGTGGTATCTCGACGCGCTGCGCATCCCCGAGGCGCACAAGCTCACCAAGGGCCGGGGCGTCACCGTCGCGGTGGTCGACGGGGGCGTGCACGCCGCGCACCCCGACCTCAAGGGTCAGGTGCTGCCGGGGCGCGCGTTCTCGCCGGACGTCGCGCGCGACGGCCGGAGCGACCCGGATCCCGAGAGCGGGCACGGCACCGCGATGGCGGGCATCATCGCCGGGCGGGGCGGCGGCGCCATGCGGGAGCTGGGCATCGCCCCGGAGGCGAAGATCCTGCCGGTCGCCCTCGGCCCCGAGGGGCCGGGCCGGGATCTGCCGAGCGCCCTGCGCTACGCGGTCGACGCCGGCGCGGACGTGATCAACCTTTCCGTCGGCGCCCCGGGCAGCGATCCGAAGATCACCGAGGCCGTGCGGTACGCGCTCGACAAGGGCGCCGTGGTGGTGGCCGCGGCCGGCAACCGCCGGGTCGACCGGGCCGTGCCCGTGCCGGCCAACATCCCGGGCGTCCTCGCGGTGGGCGCCACCGGGAAGGGCGGCTCGCTCTGGAGCGGCTCGGTGACCGGCCCGGAGGTGGGGCTGACCGCTCCCGGCGAGCAGATCATCGCGCCGGTGCCCCCGCCGGTCTCGCCCAACGGCTACGGCGTCTCCGACGGCACCAGCCAGGCCACCGCCATCGTCTCCGGGGTCGCCGCGCTGGTGCGCGCGCGCCACCCGAAGCTGAACGCCGCCAACGTGGTGAACCGGCTGATCCGCACCGCCGAGGACCGGGGCGCGCGCGGCCGCGACCCGGAGTACGGCTTCGGGGCGGTGGACGTGCTGGCCGCGCTCACCCGCTCGGTGCCCCAGGTCGACGGCAATCCGCTGTTGACCGGCGCGTCGCCGACCACGAAGCCGGCCGAGGGGGACGACGACGGCGACGACGGCCCGGCCATCTCCTTCGGCCTGGCCGACAACGCCGGGCTCCAGCTCGGGTTCTGCCTGCTCGCGGTGCTCCTGATCGGCGCGGTGGCCGTGGTGCTGGTCGTGGCGAACCGCCGGGCGGTCCGCCGCCGCGCCGCGGCGGCCTCGGCCGGCGGCCCGCCGCCCCCGCCCGGCGTTGCGCACCCGGGGTTCGGGCCACCGCCGGGGCACGGTCCCGGCCCGCATCCGTACCCGCCGCGCCCGGCCGCGCAGCCGGCGCCCCCGCATCCGTACGGCCCGGGGGGTCAACAGGCCCCGCAGCCGTACGGCCCGGGGAATCCGCAGGCCCCGCAGCCGTACGGGCCGCAGGGCGCGCAGCCGTACGGGCCGCCCGGGTGGCAGGGGCCGCCGCCGCGCGGGCCGGTGGGACCGCCGCCGGGCGTTCCCGGCGCGCCGCCCCCGCCCGGGTCGACGCGGGGCGGCCATCCCGCCGGGGCGCCCCCGGCGGATCCACAGCCGCGTTGACACCGAGACCTGAGACACGGGGCCAGGGGAGGGCACCATGACTGACGAGCACAACGACCCGGACCGGGTGGACGTCCGGTTCAACGTTCCGATGCCGGTCAACCCGATGTACCCCGGGATGGGGAACATCCGGGGAATCAGCTTCGACAAGACCGGCACGGAGCAGGCCCAGACGCCGAGCGGGCTGGTCGCCGGGAGCGGCGAGAAGGGCGTCGAGACGGAGTGGAACGCCGGCAGCCTCGACTCGGCCATCACCTGGCTGGAGACCCACGCGAGCTACCTGCACCGGCTGTCGTACGACATGGCGGACATCAAGGAGCAGCTCGGCGGTGACCAGGCCGCCGCCGGCAAGGGGGCGCTCGGCGGCTTCCAGTACGCCACGCAGCTCGCCCAGCAGCACCAGCAGGTGTACACGGGCACGGAGAACGGGCTGCGCACCCTCTCCGACAACCTCTACACGGCCGCCGAGGCGTTGCGCACGGTCAAGCGGAACTACGAGACCGCCGAGGGCGCCAACAAGATGACCGCCCAGCAGATGCAGCAGGCTTTCAACGACGCCGCCAGCGGCGGCGACAGCTAGATCGGGGGAGCGGGACGTGGGCGACAAGAGCTGGGAGGACATGGCCCGTGAGGTGCTCGTCGAGGGCCGTCCGGACAAGGTGCAGAGCGCCGCGCTGGGCTGGAAGGAACTGATCAAGAACCTGGGTCAGGTCAAGGAGAGCCTGGAGACGAACGTCAAGGACCTCGGCGTGGCCTGGAAGGGCCCGGCGTACGAGTCGTTCAAGACGCACATCGAGGGGCTCGCCAAGAGCGCCGGCACGATCATCGACGACGTCGACAAGCCGGGCCGGGGCCGGGTCAGCATCGTGACCACGCTGGAGACCGCCGCCACCCAGCTGCAGGAGGCGCAGAGCAAGATGCCGATCCCGGCCGCCTGCGTCGGCGACGTGCTGGCCGCGCGCAACGGCGAGCTCACCCTCGGGGTCGGCCTCTTCGAGACCAAGGTCAAGGCGGACCTGCTGGGCAGTTGGCCGGCCGAGCAGATCGGCAAGCTCAGCGACTGGGTCACCGGCTGGTTCTCCGACAAGGAGGGCGAGGCCCGGGAGATCTACAACGAGGTCAACAACAACTTCAAGCAGCGGAGCATGGAGGCGCCGGGCAACGTGAGCCCGACCGGCCGCAGCAACACCAAGCCGGAGATCCCCGAGTTGGAGACCGGCGGCGGTGGCGGGGGCGGCAACATCAAGCCGCCGTCGCTCGGCGGCGGCGGTGGGGGCGGTGGCCTCGGCGGCGATCCGTCGGTCAACACCGGCAAGGTGCCTGACCTTCCGACCGGCCCCAAGCCGGGCGATCGCCCCGACATCCCCTCCACCGACTACCCGGGCCGGGACGACATCCCCGGCCCCGGTGGCTACGACTACCCGGGATCCGACTCAGACGGGTACGGCACCGGCCTGGCCGGCGCCACCCCGCCCAGCACGACCGGCCTCGGTTCGGGTCCCGGTCTGGGTAGCGGCCCGGGCCTTGGCAGCGGTCCGGGCCTGTCCGGCGGGTCGGGCGGCTCGCTTCCTCCCGGTCTCGGCAAGGCGGTCAGCCCCGGCCTGCCCCCGATGCTCGGCGGCGGCATGGGCGCCGGCGCCGGTGGCCGGGGAGGCGCGGGTGGCAAGCTCGGCGGTGCCCGCCCCGGCATGGGCGGCATGATGGCGCCCGGCGGGGCGGCCGGCCGGGGCGCCGGTGGCAAGGCAGCGGCCGGGGCCGCCGGCCGGCCGGGCGCCGCGATGGCCGGCCGGGGCGGCGCCGGGGGGCAGGGCGGCGCCGGGTACGCCGAGGAGGACGAGCTTTCGCGTAACACCTGGCTGGAGGAGGACGAGGACATCTGGGGTGCGGGCGGCGGTACCGGCGCGCCCGGCGTTCTGCGCTGAAACCCTCGACGGGGCGTCGCCCGCCGCTTCTTCCGCGGCCGGCGGCGCCCCGTCGCCGTGCCGGGGCTCAGCGCCCCGTCGCCGTGTCGGGGCTCAGCGCCCCGTCGCCGTGTCGGGGCTCAGCCGGTCGGGCCGGTCTCGGCGGGGCGTCGTCCCGGCCGCCAGCCCCGGCTGCGGCCCCGTGCCAGGATCGGCCGGGTGGCCAGCAACAGCCCGGCCAGCGCCGCGCCGATCACGGCCGCCCAGACCGCGACGGTGCGCTGCCAGGCCAGCGGGTCCTGCTGCGGGGGCGGCGCGGGCATCGCCCCGGGCGGCGGGTCGTCGCGCGTGCCGAGCAGGCTGGTCACCGCCCGGTACGGGTTCACCACCCCGTACCCGAGCTCGGCGTTGCGCCCGTCCGGCGGGTTGTCCGCCGTCCGGGTGAGCCGGTACGCGACCTGCGCCGGGCTGAGGTCCGGGTACGCGGCGCGGACCAGCGCCGCCGCGCCGGAGACGTACGCGGCGGCGAAGCTGGTGCCGCCCTGCGGCTCGGCGCGGTACCCCTGCCCCCGGGGGGCCGGGCCGACGATGTTCAGCCCCGGCGCGGCGATGTCCACGTAGTCGCCGACGACCGAGCTGTCGACGTGCCCGCCCTGCTCGTCGACACCGGCGACGGCGATGACGCCCGGGTAGGCCGCCGGGTACGCTGGCAGGTTCTGCTGCTGCTCCTGCCGGTTGCCGGCGGCGGCCACCACCACGACGTCCTTGTCCAGCGCGTACTCGATGGCGGACTCCAGCTCGGGGCGGGGCAGCGTCACCAGCGACAGGTTGAGCACGTCGGCGCCCTGGTCGACCGCCCAGATGATGGCCTGCGCGATCTGCGCCGGCAGGCCCTCGTCCGTCCTGGTCTTGGCGTCCGGCAGCACCCGCACGGGAAGGATCTCGGCGGCCGGGGCGATCCCGGTGAACGCCTTGCCGGTGCCCTCCTTGCCGGCGATGATGCCCGCGACGATCGTGCCGTGCCCGGCCAGGTCGCACTGGCCCTGGATCGAGGGCAGGTTGTTGAAGTCCGCCCCGGGGAGCACCTGCCCGCGCAGCAGCGGATGGGTGGCCGACACGCCGGAGTCGATGACGGCCACGGTGACGCCCTCGCCGCGGGTGATCCGCCAGGCCGCCGACGGCTCCAGCCGGGACAGCGCCCAGGGCGTCCCGGGCGGCAGGGTCTCTCCCGTGGGGCCGCAGACGGGGGCGGCGGTCGCCGGCGTGGGCGGCACGACGACGGCGCCGACCAGCAGCGCCGCGAGTCCACACAGGAGGGCCAGGCGGCCCCGCCCGCCACGCCCGCTCACTGCCATCCGCTCCGGCCGGAAGCTCTCGCGCACCCGGAGAGACTACCGCTCCCGCCCCCGGTCAGAAGGCGGCGCTCTCTTCCTCCGGGTTGCCGGCGAAGAGGGCGAGCAGGTCGCCGATCTGGCGGTACGACTCCGCCGGGTGGCGGAAGTGGCCGCTGGGGTTCACCGTGTACTCGTTGCGCCGGCCCACCCGCGTGCGGCGCAGGTACCCGCCGGCCTCCAGGTCCGCCACGATCGCCTGGGCCGCCCGCTCCGTCACGCCCACCTCGTCGGCCACGTCGCGCAGCCGGGCGGTGGGGTTGCGGGCGATGACGAGCAGCACGTGCGCGTGGTTGGTGAGGAACGTCCAGTTCCGGGTGCTCCCGTTCCCGCCTGTCGTCGCCATGTCCGACATGGTATGGCCCCGGCGGCCCCGGTAAGCGCCTGCCGCCGTCCGCGACCGACCTCAACACATGAAATGCATATCACGTAATTCTTGACGTACGTCCCCCTGCGTGTGACCGTGGGTCGACGGCGCGCGTGCCGCGAGTGGCGCCGCTGCCGACGGGCGAATGGCGAGGTGGTAGGGCATGAACAATTCGAAGTCTTCAATGAATAAGTTGGGCCCCCGGCCGATCGGCCGTGCGGCGGCCGCTGGTTTCCCGCCCACCCCGGAGCAGGCCTTCGCCGAGCTGCTCGCCGGCAACCGCCGGTTCGTCGCCGGCACGCCCCACCATCCGAACCAGGACGCCGACCACCGGGCGGCCGTGGCCGAGGGGCAGCACCCGTTCGCGGTGATCGTCGGCTGCTCCGACTCCCGGCTGGCCGCCGAGATCATCTTCGACCGGGGCCTGGGCGACCTCTTCGTGGTCCGCACGGCCGGGCACACCGTCGGCCCGGAGGTGCTGGGCAGCGTCGAGTACGCGGTGACGGTGCTGGGCACCCCCCTGGTGGTGGTGCTCGGGCACGACTCCTGCGGCGCCGTGCAGGCGGCCAGGGCGGCGGCCAGCACCGGCGTCGCGCCGGCCGGCCACCTGCGGGCGGTGGTGGACGCCGTGCTGCCCAGTCTCGGCCTGGCCGCCGAGCGGGGGGTCGAGGACCCCGACGAGATCGTCGACATCCACATCGCGCACACCGTCGAGGCGATCCTGGCCAACTCGTCCGTGTTGGCCGCCGAGGTGGCCGACGGACGGTGCGCGGTGGTCGGCCTGTCGTACCGGCTCAGCGCGGGCGAGACACGGGCGGTGGCCGCGGTGCCGGTCGGCCTGACCGAGCCGCCGGCCGCCGCCTGACCCGCCCGGCCGCCGCCCGGTCTGCCCGGCCGCCGTCTGCCGCACCCGGCCGCTGTCTGTTCTGCCCGGCCGCCGCCCGGTCTGCCCGGCCGCCGCCCGGTCTGCCCGGCCGCCGCCCGGTCTGCCCGGCCGCGCCGGAGGCCGCCGGCCTCCCCCGCGTCCGCGTCGCCGGCACCCGAACGCGAACGAGGGTCGCCCCGCCCGGGACGGCCCTCGTTCGCGGGTCGGCGTCAGAGCAGCGACATGTGCACGTGGTCGGTGTGGTTGGACGGGCCGCTGTAGGACTTCCAGCCGGTGGCCGGGAACCAGATCTGCCGGTTCCAGATGACGTAGTAGATGCCCAGCCGGTCGGCGTTGCGGATGAGGAACGCGGCGAGGTTGTTGCCGTACATCCGGGTGTCGTTGTTGTGCCACGGGCTGAAGCCGCTGTTCTGCAGCGACCAGTCGCAGGCGCGGCCCTTCGGGTGCTCCCACGGCCCGCCGGGCCGGTAGCAGCCCACGAAGCGGTTGAAACCGGCCCGCTTGACCTCCTTGTACGCGTGCAGCGTGCGGGGGGTGATGCAGCCGGAGGTCGTCGGGTCGTTTTCGCTGCACGACTCCGGTCGCCAGCCGCCGTCCGCGGTCCGGCCGGGCGCGATCCGGGCCACCGGGGACGTGGCGGAGACCAGGCCGCCGGTGAAGCCCCGGCCGCCGACCAGCGCGAGGGCCTTCTCCGCGTCGTGCTTCTTCTTGGCCATGATCGCCGTTTGCTTCTGCTGCTCGCGCACCTCGGCGTCGAGCGCCAGCTTGGCCTGCTCGGCGCGGGTCTTGGCCTCGTTGACCCGGGCCAGTTTCTGCGCGTTGATCATGTTCAGCTCGTCGAGGGCGGACGCGCGCTGCACGAACGAGTCCGGGTTCCCGCTCTCCAGCAGCGCCGCCATGGCGCCGATCCGCCCCGTCCGGTACGACTGGGCGGCCAACTCGCTGACCTGCGGGGCGAGGGCGTCCAGCTCGAACTGGGCCCGCTGCACCTCGAGGGCGAGCTGCTGCTGGCGCTGCTTGGACTTCGTCAGCTTCGCCTTGGCCTGGCTGTAGTCGCGGTTGGCGGCCTCGATGACGTCGGTGATCAGCTGGGGCTCGTCGTCCTCCTCGTGCCCGGACGGGGTGGGGCCGGAGGGCTCGGCCATCGCCGGGGCGGCCGGTCCGGCGAGGATCGCCAGGGCCGCGAACACGGCCACCACGGGCGTCAACCAGCGGCGTAGGGGTGCCGTCACAGTGTTCCCTTCCGTCGTCCGCCGACCGGGTTAGCTGACGGGTTCGGGGCGGAAGTGGCCCCTACCGCGGTCGCGGATTCACCCCGGGTACCTGGTTCCCCGGCTCGCCTCGCGGCGATTGGGCGGTGGCCCCGCAGGCGCCGCTGCGCGCCTTCGGCGGTGACCGGCAGCGAGGTTACCTGAGAGCACTCCTGCGGATCTACGCCCAGAAGCCCGCCAAATGCGTCATTTCGTAATTGCTTTCGGTAATGGGTGACGCGTTTCGCAGGTCGCACAGTGGCGATCGTCGCGCTGAGTAGTCTCACCATGCGGCGTCCGTGCTCCCTTCTCGATCTCCGGGCCGGGACGGGGGGTGGATCGGCCCGGCCCGGAAGCCGTCGTGGGCCCCTCCTTTGCTCAACGCCTCCAGCGCGATTTCCCGTTCATTGAAACGGTGACCGGTGGTGGGCGTGCGCGGGGTGGGCACGCCGGCGGGGGAATCGCCGTCGGCGGCGGACCGGCCCGGGCTGGTGCGGCCGGCCGCGGTGACCACGGCGGCCAGGCCGGTGGTCAGCGGTACGGCGGCGATCAGGCCCAGCGTGGCGACCGCGCTGCGGACGATCTCCTGCGCCAGGAACTCGCTCGTCAGGAGCTCGGACACCGGGCGGGAGTCGGCGGTGAGCAGGAGCAGCAGCGGCAGGGACGCGCCGGCGTACGCCAGCACGATGGTGTTCACGGTGGAGGCGATGTGCGCCCGCCCGACCCGGGTGGCCGCCCGGTAGAGCTGCAACCGGGACAGCCCTGGGTTGGCGTGCGCCAGCTCGGTCACCGTGGCCGCCTGGGTCACCGTGACGTCGTCGAGCACCCCGAGCGAGCCGATGATGATGCCGGCGAGCAGCAGGCCGTGCAGGTCCACGTCGGCCTGGAACATCGACAGCGTGGTGGCGTCCTCGGTGCCGTACCCGGTGAGGTGGGTGGCGGCGGTCGCCAGGGTGCCGAGGACGCCGGTGAGCACCAGGCTGCCCAGGGTGCCGAGGACGGCCACCGACGTCTGCGCGGTGATCCCGTGGGTGAGGTAGAGCACCACGAACATGATCAACGCGGAGCCGACGACCGCGATCGGCAGCGGCGACCCGCCGCCGCCGATCCCGGGCAGCACGAACGTCAACAGGATGGCGAAGCTGGCGGCGAGGCCGGCCAGCGCGGCCAGCCCCCGCCAGCGGCCGAACGCGACGATCGCGAGCGCGAACACCAGCGCGAGCCAGAGCAGCGGCTTGCCGCGCTGGTGCTCGGCGATGTTGTAACTGGTCGCCGCCGGGTCCGCCGGGTCGGTCAGCCGGACCAGGACGATCCGGTCGTCGACGGCGACCGTGGGGGCGCCCGGGCCGGTCGGGATGGGCGTCTCGACCTGTTGCCCGGCGTCGGGCCCCTGCTCGACCCGTACGGTGACCGTGCCGCACGGGCCCGCCGCGGCGGCGGGCCCGCCCTCCGGCGCGTCCGGCTGCGGGGGACAGGGCTCCGTCACCACCCGGGTCACCGTGCCGTGGTACCGCGGGACGGCCGCCGCGTCGTCGGCCTGCGGACCGCCGCCGCGCGGCCAGAGAAGGATCGCGGCGACCACCGTGAGGGCGAAGAGCGGCAGCACGGTCGCGACGAGGATCCGCCGCACCCCGGGCGGGGTGGGCGGAGCAGCTCGGCTGTGGTCGGCGCCCATCGACGATCTCCAAACGGTGTCAGGCTGGGACGCGGGCCGGCGGCCCGGACGGCGCGGACGGACGGAGCGGATTCCGGATGACCATCGCCCCGGAATCGTAGCCAGGCCCACCTGCGGGCGCAGGGTGCGCGCCGGACTCCGTCGGTGGTTCGGCGCACGGCGGGCCGTGCGGGGCGGCATGTTGGAGACATGGGTCACGACGCGCACGCGGGGCACGGGAGCCGGGACGCGCCCGGGCGAACCGGCGGCCCCGGGCCACAGGAGGGAGACGCCGGGCACGACAGGCACGCGGGGCACGACCCGGAGATGTTCCGTCGCCGGTTCTGGCTGTGCCTGGCGCTGACCCTGCCGATCGTGGCCACCAGCGAGGTGGTGACGGACTGGCTCGGCCGCGTCCCGGAGTTTCCCGGCCGGTCCCTGGTCGGCCCGGTGCTCGGCTCGGTGGTCTTCTGGTGGGGCGGCTGGCCGTTCCTGGTCGGCGCGCTCCGCGAGCTGCGCGACCGGGCGCCGGGGATGATGCTGCTCATCGGGATGGCGATCAGCGTGGCGTACGCGGCCTCGCTGGCGACCAGCGTCGGCGCGTTCCGGCTCGACTTCTGGTGGGAGCTGGCCGCGCTGGTCACCATCATGCTGCTCGGGCACTGGCAGGAGATGAGGGCGATCGGGCAGGCCCGCGGGGCGCTCGCCGCGCTGGCCGCCCTGCTGCCGGACGAGGCGGAGCGGGTCCGGCCGGACGGCGGCACCGAGCGGGTGCCGGTGGCGGGGCTGCGCGTCGGCGACGTGCTGCTGGTCCGGCCGGGCGGCCGGGTGCCGGCCGACGGTCAGGTGGTCGAGGGCGCGGCCGAGTTGGACGAATCCATGATCACCGGGGAGTCCCGCCCGGTCGTCCGGTCGGCCGGGGACCGGGTCGTCGCCGGCACGGTCGCCACCGATTCGGCGGTCCGGGTGGAGGTGGGGGCGGTCGGCGAGGAGACCACCCTCGCCGGCATCCAGCGGATGGTCGCCGAGGCGCAGCGCTCCAGCGGCCGGGCCCAGGTGCTCGCCGACCGCTTCGCGGCCTGGCTGTTCTACGTCGCCGCCGCCACCGCCGTCGTGACGGTGCTGGTCTGGACCGTCATCGGCCGTCCCGACGAGGCCGTCGTGCGGACCGTCACCGTGCTGGTGATCGCCTGCCCGCACGCGCTCGGCCTGGCGATCCCGCTGGTCGTCGCGCTCTCCACGGCGGTCGCGGCGCGCTCCGGCATCCTCGTGAAGAACCGGCTCGCGCTGGAGCGGATGCGCGGAGTCGACGCGGTGCTGTTCGACAAGACCGGCACCCTGACCCGGGGCGAGCACGTGCTCACCGGCGTCGCGACCGCCGCCGGGACCGGGGAGGACGACGCGCTGCGGCTGGCCGCCGGGGTCGAGGCGGACAGCGAGCACCCGCTGGCCCGGGCGGTCGTGGCGGCCGCCGGGCCCCACGGCGGGGCGGCGCGCGCGGCCGGCTTCCGCTCGTTGCCGGGCCGGGGGGTCCAGGCCACGATCGACGGTACGGAGTACGCGGTGGGCGGCCCGGCCCTGCTGCGGGAGTTGGGCGCGGACCTCCCCGCCGAACTGGAGACGACCGCCGGGGACTGGGCGGCCCACGGCGCCGCCGTGCTGCACCTGGTCCGCCTGCCCCGCACGGTGCTCGCCGCGTTCGCCCTCGCCGACGAGGTACGCCCCGAGGCCCGGGAGGCGATCGCCGAGCTGCGCGCCCAGGGCGTCCGGACGATCGCCATGATCACCGGGGACGCCGGTCCGGTGGCCCGGGCGGTCGCCGCCGACCTCGGCTTCCGGCCCGGGGTGGACGAGGTGTTCGCCGAGGTGCTGCCGGCGGACAAGGACGAGAAGGTCGCCGAACTCCAGCGCCGGGGGCTGACCGTGGCGATGGTGGGCGACGGGGTGAACGACGCCCCGGCGCTGGCCCGGGCCGACGTGGGGCTCGCGATCGGGGCCGGCACCGACGTGGCGATCGAGTCCGCGGGCGTGGTGCTCGCCTCGTCCGACCCGCGCGGGGTGGCCGCCGTCGTCCGGCTCTCCCGGGCGTCGTACCGGAAGATGGTGCAGAACCTCGCCTGGGCGGCCGGCTACAACGTGGTCGCGTTGCCGCTGGCCGCCGGCGTGCTGGCCCAGGCCGGGGTGACGTTGAGCCCGGCGGCCGCCGCGGTCCTGATGTCGGCGTCCACCATCGTGGTGGCCCTGAACGCCCAGCTGCTGCGCCGGGTGCGCCTCGGCCCGGGGTGACCGGATTCCGGCTCCGGGCGTCCGCCGGTGCGGCGCCGGCCGGGCAGGCTAGCGTGGGTGCGTGCGGGCGGCGGCGCAGACGACGACCGGGCGGTGGGCCCGGCTGGCCCTGCTGCTCTGCACCCTGGTCGGGCTGACCGCGATGCACACGCTCGGCCACGGCGGGCACGCCGCCGGCGGGGCCCACGAGGGTCACCACCCCGCCGGGCCGCCGGAACCGCGGCCGGTGCTCGTCGCCCACGCCGCCGCGCCGGCCCCAGCCACTCGAGCGGAGCTGTCGGCGTGGTCGGGCGCGAGTCACGGCGACTGCCCGGAAGGCGGGTGCGCCCTCGCCCGGCCGCTGCCCGGCGACGGAAGCGGCGGGAGCCTGCCCGGGTGGAGCGTCTGCCTGGCGGTCCTCGGCGCGTTCGGGCTGGCCGTGCTGGTGGCCGTGCTGCTGCTGGCGGGGGCGCGGGCCGTCGGGGTGGCCGGCGGCGCGAGCGCCGGAGGTTCGCCCGGCCCGCGCGCCCCGCCGCCCCGTCCGGTCGGCCTGCGGCTGGCCGAGATCTCGGTGTCGCGTACGTAGGACGCCCCGCGCGGGTGCCCGGCCCCTGGCCGGTTGCCCGGCGCTCCGTGCTGCCCTCGTACGTTCCGACCCGGAAGGATTTGAAGACGATGAGAACCCGTACGACCGCCCGCCGCGCCGCCCTGGCCGGGATGGGGCTCACCGCCGCCCTGGCCCTGGCCGCCTGCGGCTCCGCCGACTACTCCGGCCACCCCTCGTCCGGTCAGGGAACGCCGGCCGCGACGGTGAGCAGCGGTGCCCCGGCCAGCGAGCCGGCCACGTTCAACGACGCCGATGTGATGTTCGCCCAGATGATGGTCCCGCACCACCAGCAGGCGGTGGAGATGGCGGAGCTCGCGGAGACCCGGGCCGCCGACGCGGAGGTCAAGGGCCTGGCTGCCCAGATCAAGGGCGCCCAGGACCCGGAGATCGCCACGCTGACCGGCTGGCTCGCCGCGTGGGGCCGGCCGCTCCCGGCCGCCGGCTCCGGGCACGGGCACGGGCACGGGGCGGCTCCGTCCCCGACCGCGCACGACATGCCGGGGATGATGTCCGAGGCGGACATGACGAGCCTGGCGAGCGCGACGGGTACCGATTTCGACCGTCGGTTCCTGACGATGATGATCGCCCATCACGAAGGGGCGATCAGCATGGCGAAGGACGAGTTGGCGAAGGGCGCCAACGCCGACGCCAAGGCGCTGGCGCAGCGGATCGCCACGAGCCAGCAGGCCGAGATCGACGCGATGAACAAGATCCTCGCCCGGCTGTGACCCCGGTCCGCCCCGCGTCGGAGGTTGCCGGCGCGGGGCGGACCGCCGGGGCGGTGGGTCGTCAGCCGCGCTTCATCAGGCGGCCGACGGCGGCCATCATCTCGGTGGCCATCTCGTCCGCCCGCCCCTCGGCGGCACCCTCGTGCATGCAGTGCCGGGCGTGCCCGTCGAGCAGGCCGAGGGCGACCTTGTCCAGGGCGGCCTGGATCGCCGAGATCTGGGTGAGCACGTCGATGCAGTAACGGTCCTCGTCGACCATCTTCTCGATGCCGCGGACCTGGCCCTCGACGCGGCGGAGCCGCGCGAGCAGCTGGTCCTTGCTGGCGGTGTACCCGCGGATGGGGGTGGGCGTCGGTCCGGTCATGCGATCGAGGATAGCGTACCCCGGGGGGGTATGGTACGGTCCTCCTTGGTACCGATACCCCCACCCGGTATCGGTAACCCGAACAGGCAGTCGTGCGTCCCGCTCTTACCCCCCGGGGGTATTATGGGGCGCGGTGAGAGGAGAGCTCCGATGGTCACCACGACGTACCAGGTGCAGGGCATGACCTGCGGGCACTGCGTCAACGCCGTCAGCGCCGAGGTCGGCGCGCTCGAGGGTGTCAGCGAGGTCCAGGTGGACCTGGCCTCCGGTCAGGTCACCGTCACCAGCGAGCGCCCGCTGGACACCGACGCCGTGCGCGCCGCCGTCGACGAGGCCGGGTACGACCTCGTCGGCGCGTGACGCCGGCCCACCGAGAAACCGAGGTGTCACGATGAACACGGCGACGAAGCTGAGCGGTTTCGCCCTCGGCCTCGCGGCGGTGTTCGGCGCGGCGTACGGGGTCGGCCAGGTCGCCGGCCCCGTCGCCCCGGCCGCCGAGACCCGCCACGACGCCGGCGACGCCGCCCACGACCGCCCCGGCGGGGCGAGCCCCGACCACGCCGACTCCCACGCGCCGGCCGGCGCCGACGAGCCCGCCCACCTGCCGCGTGGGCTGCTCGTCTCCGACCGGGGCTACACCCTCACCCCGCTGGCCGCCCCGGCCGGCGACTTCGCCTTCCGGATCACCGGCCCGGACGGGCAGCCGGCCACCCGGTACGACGTCGCGCACGACAGGCGCATGCACCTGATCGTCGCCCGCCGGGACCTGTCCGGTTTCCGCCACGTGCACCCCGAGATGGCCCCGGACGGCACCTGGCGGGTCGCCTCCCCGCTCGCCGGCCCCGGCGTCTGGCGGGTGTTCGCCGACTTCACGCCCGCCGGCGGCCCGGCGTTGACCCTCGGCGTCGACGTCACCGTGCCCGGCCCGCTCGCCGCCCGACCGTTGCCCGCCCCGGCGGCCGGCGCCACCGTCGACGGCTACACCGTCACGCTGGCCGGCACCCCACGGCCCGGCCACGCCAGCGAGCTGACCCTGACCGTGACCCGGGACGGCGTGTCGGTCACCGACCTCCAGCCCTACCTCGGCGCGTACGGCCACCTGGTCGCGTTGCGCCAGGGGGACCTGGCGTACCTGCACGTGCACCCGGAGGGGGCGCCCGGCGACGGGCGGACCCCCGCCGGGCCCGCGGTGACGTTCTCCGCGGAGTTCCCCACGGCCGGCGCCTACCGGCTCTACCTCGACTTCCGCCACGGCGACGCGGTGCGGACGGCCGAGTTCACCGTCGTCGCCGGCGCGGGGGACGCGACGGCGGCCGGTACCCCGACGGCCGCCCCGACCGCCACCTCGACCGCCACTGCCACCCCGACCGCCGACGCCGGCCACGGCGCCCCCGGTCACGGCCACGACTGACAGGAGGCAGCGATGACCTCGCCCGCGAAGCCGTTGCGGGTCGCGCCGAACCAGATCGAGTTGGCGATCGGCGGGATGACCTGCGCGTCGTGCGCCGCCCGGATCGAGAAGAAGCTCAACCGGATGGACGGCGTGACGGCCACGGTCAACTACGCCACCGAGAAGGCCAGCGTCTCCTACCCCGACGACGTCACCCCGGACGACCTGATCGCCACCGTCGAGAAGACCGGCTACACCGCCGCCGTGCCGCCGCCCCCGGCGCCCGCCGGCGCCGAGCCGTCCGCGGCCGAGCCGGCGGACGAGCTGCGCGGGCTGCGCACCCGGCTGTGGGTGTCGGTCGCGCTGGCCGTGCCGGTGATCGTGCTCGCCATGGTCCCGGCCTGGCAGTTCGACTACTGGCAGTGGCTGTCGCTGACGCTGGCCGCACCCGTGGTGGCGTACGGGGGCCTGCCCTTCCACCGGGCCGCGTGGATCAACCTGCGGCACGGCGCGGCGACGATGGACACCCTCGTCTCGATCGGCACCCTCGCCGCGTTCGGCTGGTCGCTGTGGGCGCTGTTCCTCGGCGACGCCGGCATGCCGGGGATGACCCACCCGTTCCGGCTCGACATCACCCGCACGGACGGGGCCGGCAACATCTACCTGGAGGCGGCCGCCGGGGTGACCGCGTTCATCCTCGCCGGCCGGTACTTCGAGGCCCGGTCGAAGCGCACCGCCGGTGCGGCGCTGCGTGCCCTGCTGGAGCTGGGCGCCAAGGACGTCGCCGTGCTGCGCGGCGGGGTGGAGACCCGGATCCCGGTGGACCAGCTCGCCGTGGGCGACCGGTTCGTGGTCCGCCCCGGCGAGAAGATCGCCACCGACGGGGTGGTGGACGAGGGCACCTCGGCCGTCGACGCCAGCATGCTCACCGGCGAGTCCGTGCCGGTCGAGGTGGGCCCCGGGGACGCCGTGGTCGGCGCGACCGTGAACGCCGGCGGCCGGCTGGTGGTGACCGCGACCCGGGTCGGCGGCGACACCCAGCTCGCCCAGATGTCGCGGCTCGTGGAGCAGGCGCAGACCGGCAAGGCCGCCGTGCAGCGGCTGGCCGACCGGATCTCCGGGGTGTTCGTGCCGATCGTGATCGCCCTCGCCGTCGGCACGCTCGGCTGGTGGCTGGGCACCGGGGCCGGGGCGACGGCCGCGTTCACCGCCGCCGTCGCGGTGCTGATCATCGCCTGCCCGTGCGCGCTCGGCCTGGCCACCCCGACCGCGCTGCTCGTCGGCACCGGGCGGGGCGCCCAGCTCGGCATCCTGATCAAGGGCCCGGAGGTGCTGGAGTCCACCCGACAGGTGGACACCGTGGTGCTGGACAAGACCGGCACCGTCACCACCGGCCGGATGACCCTGGTCGACGTGCTGCCCGCCGACGGCGAGGACGCCGCCGAACTGCTGCGGCTGGCCGGGGCGTTGGAGGCCGCCAGCGAGCACCCGATCGCCCGCGCCGTCGCCGCCGGTGCGGCCGAGGCGGGCCCGCTCGCCCCGGTGACCGGCTTCGCCAACGCCGAGGGGCTCGGCGTCGCCGGGACGGTGGACGGCCGCGAGGTGACCGTCGGTCGGCTGCGGCTGCTGCGCGAGCGCGGACTCGACGTACCGGAGGGGGTCGCGCGGGCCGTGACCGACGCGGAGGCCGCCGGCCGGACGGCGGTGCTGGCCGG
Source organism: Micromonospora sp. NPDC048830 (assembly GCF_043198215.1). Taxonomy (NCBI): domain Bacteria; kingdom Bacillati; phylum Actinomycetota; class Actinomycetes; order Micromonosporales; family Micromonosporaceae; genus Micromonospora; species Micromonospora sp. NPDC048830. The sequence continues at coordinate 8,132 of NZ_JBICUP010000021.1, read as the reverse complement.
CTGGGACGGGCGCGCCCGGGGCGTGCTCGCGGTGGCCGATGTGGTCAAGCCGACCAGCGCGGCGGCCGTCGCCGGGCTGCGCGCGCTCGGCCTGACCCCGGTCCTGCTCACCGGCGACAACGCCACCGTGGCCCGGGCGGTGGCCGCCGAGGTCGGCATCGACGAGGTGATCGCCGAGGTGCTGCCGGCCGACAAGGTGGACGTGGTCCGGCGGCTCCAGGCCGAGGGGCGGGCCGTGGCGATGGCCGGCGACGGGATCAACGACGCCGCCGCGCTCGCCCAGGCCGACCTGGGGCTGGCCATGGGCACCGGCACCGACGTGGCGATCGAGGCGAGCGACCTGACCCTGGTCCGGGGCGACCTGGCCGCCGCGGTCGACGCGATCCGGCTGTCCCGCCGGACGCTGGCGGTCATCAAGGGCAACCTGTTCTGGGCCTTCGCCTACAACGTGGCCGCCCTGCCCCTGGCCGCCGCCGGCCTGCTCAACCCGATGATCGCGGGCGCCGCGATGGCCTTCTCCTCGGTCTTCGTGGTGGCCAACAGCCTCCGCCTGCGCCGCTTCCGCGTCGCCGGGTGACCCCCGATGATCATGGAGTTGGCGGCCGGTTCGGGCACCGGAACCGCCGCCAACTCCATGATCGACGCGGTTCGGCGGGGGCCGCAACGACCAGGCCGCCGCCAACCTCAAGCAGGCCGGCGAGAAGATCAAGGACGCGTTCAGGAGCTGAGTGCCGCACTCCGCGCCGGGCCGGCCCGCGTCGGCCCGGCGCGGGTGCGCCCGGCCCCGTGCCTGGCCGCGCATGTCGCCCGGCGGACCGGCTCTCGGCACGCTTTCTGTTCGGAGGCTGGCCGGGTCGCACATGTCGCCCGGCGGGCCGTCGGCGGTCGACCGGCTTCGGCGTACGTCGTCGCCCCGCTTCGGCGTACGCCTCGGAGCGCGGCACTGCCGCGTGCCGCCGTCGGACCCGACAGGCATGCTGGGACCGTCCACGATCGAACGGGGAGAACATGACTCGTCACGCCGCGACCGCCTTCCGTGCCGCCGTTCTGGTGGCCCTGGCGACGGTTACCGCCGGCTGCCAGTCGGCCGAGGACGGCGCCGGAGCGCCCGCCGCCGCGCCGACCCGCACCGCCACGACCGTGCCGACCGCCGGTCCGACGCCGTCCGGGTCCCCGACCGCCGTCACGGCCGCGAACACCGCGCAGGTGTGCCAGGCGGTCGACAAGCTGATCCTCGCCGGCAGCAAGAAGATCGCCGCGGACTCGGCCGCCGCGACCCGCGACGAGACGACCCCCGAGGAGTTGAACGCACGGCTCAAGCGGACCCTCGCCGGGCTCGCCGACGACGTACGTGAGCAGGCGGCCCGGGCCGAGGATCCGAGGATCGAGACCCTGCTCGCGGACACCGCGCGGCGGCTCGACGGGGGCGCCCGCGCCACCAGCCCCGCCAAGTGGATGGGCGAGACGTTCGTCGACATCCCGCCGAGGCTGGCCCGGGACTGCCGCGCCTGACCACCCGGCGGCGCGCTGCCTCCGCCCGGCGTACCGTCGGCTCATCGCCGGTCGGTCAGCCGGGCGGCCCGCACCTCCAGGTAGCGCCGCTCGGGCAGGCTGGTCGTGGCCCGGGCCGCGGCCAGGTACGCCTCCCGGGCGGCGCCCGGCTCGCCGGCCAGCTCCAGCAGGTGGGCCCGGACGGCGGCGAGCCGGTGGTGCCCGGCCGTGCGCTCGTCGTCGTCCAGCGGGGCGAGCAGGGCCAGCCCGGCCCGCGGACCGTCCACCATGGCCACCGCGGCGGCCTGGTTGAGGGTGACCATCGGGTTCGGCGCGATCCGGCCCAGCAGCCGGTACAGGGCCACGATCTGCCGCCAGTCGGTCTCGGCGGCGCTCGGCGCCTCCGCGTGCACCGCCGCGATGGCCGCCTGGAGCTGGTACGGCCCCGGCGGCGACCACGTCAGCGCCTCGGTGACCAGCGCGGTCCCCTCCTCGATCTCGGCCCGGTTCCACCGGCCGCGATCCTGCTCGGCGAGCGGGACCAGCTCGCCGTCCGGCCCGGTCCGCGCCGCCCGGTGCGCGTCGGTGAGCAGCATCAGCGCCAGCAGCCCGGCCACCTCGCCGTCGTCGGGCAGCAGCCGGTGCAGCTCCCGGGCCAGCCGGACCGCCTCCCCGGTCAGCTCCGCGCGCCGCAGGTCCGGCCCGCTGGACGCCGTGTACCCCTCGTTGAACACCAGGTAGAGCACCTGGAGCACGGCCCGCAACCGCTCGTCCCGCTCGGCGGGCGACGGCATGGCGAACCGGGCGCCGGCCGCCTCGATCCGCTGCTTGGCCCGCCGGATGCGCTGGCTCATAGTCGCCTCGGGCACCAGGTACGCGCGGGCGATCTGCGCGGTGGTCAGCCCGCCGACCGCGCGCAGCGTCAGGGCGACCTGCGCCGGCCGATTCAGCGCCGGGTGGCAGCACAGGAACAGCAGCCGCAGCGTGTCGTCGCCGGCCGGCGGCTCCTCGTCGGGCGGCGGGGCGATCCCCGCGTACGCCGGTTCGCGGACGGCCACCGCGACCTCGCGGTCCCGGCGGGCGCGCTCGCTGCGCCAGGCGTCGGTGAGCCGGCGGGTCGCCACGGTGACCAGCCACGACCGGGGGTGCTCCGGCACGCCGTCGGCGGGCCACTGGAGCGCGGCGGCCAGCAGGGCCTCCTGCACGGCGTCCTCGCAGGCGTCGAACTGCCCGTGCCGGCGGACGAGCAGGCCGAGGACCTGCGGCGCGAGCGTACGCAGCAGGTCCTCGACGGCCGGGCCCGGACCGGTCACATCTCCGACCCGGCGTCGTCCATCAGCGGCCGGACCTCCAGCACGCCGAACCCCATCCGGACGTCCGGCCAGCGGGCGGCGATCTCGACGGCCCGCTCCGGCGACTCGCAGTCCACCGTCAGGTACCCCGCGAACTGTTCCTTGCTCTCCATGAACGGCCCGTCGGTGACCTCCGTCCGGTCGCCGGCCAGCCGCACCGTCCGGGTCTGCGACGGGTCGGCCAGCGCCTGGCCGCCGACCAGCTCACCGGACTCGGTCAGCTCCTTCATGATCTCGTCGACCCCGCCGAAGATGGCGTTGCGGTCCTGCTCCGAGAGCCCCTCGACGAACCCCGGGCGGTTCCAGATCAGCAGCATGTACTTCACGGTGGCACTCCTCGTGTCTCGGCCGCGCCCCGTCGGCGCGTCCCGGTGAGGGGTCGGAGCGGGCGCTGCGGATCCGACACCCCGGCCGGAGAAAGTTCAACCGAAATCCTGCCGGCCGCCGCGCGCGCCGGCGCCACCGACACGCGCGCCAGCCGGCGGGAGCGACACGCGCAGGGCAGGACCGGCGCCGGGCGGGCGGGTCAGCGGCCCCGGGGGCGGCCGCCGCCTACTCGGCGGGGCGGGCGTACGCCGGGGGTCAGCGAGGCCCGGTCGGCGGCCGAGGTGCCCGACGACCAGCCCTCCTCGTCGGAGACGGTGAGCCGCTTGCGGGTGACCCCGGGAAAGAGGTCGTCGAGGCGTTCCCGCACCGCGTCCGCGCGGGCGGCCAGCACCGGCAGCAGCCGGTCGGAGCCCTGCTCCCGGGCCGCCTCCCGGCTGACCTCCTCGGTGGCCGCGCGCAGCCGCTCGCCGATCCGCAGCGCGAACGCGTTCAGGAACGACTCGTCGTACGCCTTCGTACGCCGGCCGCCGCCCCGCCGCGCGGTCCGGCCGCGCAGCATGGCGGCGGTGGCCTGCACCAGCAGCGAGGTGTAGAGCAGTTCGACGGAGGCGAGGTCGGCCGGGAAGCCGAGCACGGTGGCGAAGCCGAGGTCGTCGGACCAGACCGACTCGCACCGGTTCGCCGCCGCCACCTCCTGCACCAGCAGCGCCTTCGCCCCCGGGCACGGCGGCTCGGTGCCGAGCCGTACCCCGCCGGGCAGGTCGGGCCGCTCGGCGGTCGCCGCCACCAGCGCGGCGTCGATGCTGTGCCGGCTCATCAGCTCCTGCGCCTTGCCGGTCAGCGCCTCGGCCTCGGCGGGGAAGGTGGTCGACTCGGCCTTGGCCAGCAGGGCGCGTACCCGGTCGAGCATCCGCGAGCCGGCGCCGCCGGCCGGGGTCGCGGCCAGGGGCCCCGCCGCGCCGGGTGGCGGGCGCAGCACCGCGATCGGGGGCAGGCTCTCCACCAGCGCCAGCACGTCGACCGCGTCGCGCAGGGCCGCGATCCGGTCCGTGCCCTGCCGGGCGGCCCAGGCGGTCAGGTATCCGGCGTCGTCGTCCCACCACACGGTCGCGTCGAGGCCCGCGAGCTGGTCGTCCCACCAGCCCGGCACCGGGCCCGGCTGACTGCGGCGCTGGGCCGCGGCCAGGTCCACCACGAGCCGCGCGCCGGGCGGGCCGAGCCGTCGGGTCGCGATCCGGGCGAGGTCCGCCGGCTGCCAGCCCCGGGGCCAGAGCCGGGCCACGCCGCGGACCAGCCGCGCCACCAGGGCGGCGTCCACCGCCGCCGGGCCGCCGGGGACCCCGGCGCCGACGACCAGCCGGTCCAGCTGTCGCTCCGCCGCGCGTACGTCGGTGCCGCGCGCCGCCGCGAGGGCGTCGGCGATCAGCTCGTCGGCCTCCGGCACGGGCGTCCCTCCGTCGTTCCTGCTCGCTGCCCGGTGCCGGCGTCTCCGGCCTGGCCGGTGCGGCTCCGCCGGGAAACCGTACCGTCGCCGCGGCCCGCGGCGGGCGTGAGCGCCGCCACGGCCGGCCGGTGCCCGCACCTACCGTCGCGGCGCGACCCGACTCACCTGGCGGGCTCGGCCTCACGGGGAAAGGACGCCCAGATGTGCTTGGCGTGCGGGGTGGCGTACCAGCCGACGTCGAGAGAGAACGCGTGGGCGAGCTGGAGGCCCCGGCCGCCGGCGCCGAGCGGATCGGTGTCGCCGAATTCGGGTACGGTGCTCAGGTCGTGGTCGGCGACGTCGAGGATGAAGACGTCGTCCGCGCAGAGCAGCCGTACGGTGGTCGGCGGAAGCCCGTGCTTCAGGGCGTTCGTGGCCAGCTCGGTGGCGACCAGCACCACCCGCTCCGGGATGTCGTCGAGCTGCTCGCCGGCCCCGAGGGCATGGCCGGTCAGCGCCTCGTGCAGGGAGGCGCGGAGCCCGCGCAGCTCGGCTCCGGTGCCGAGCTCCCAGCGCTGGAGTTCGGTGGCGTGGGGCGGTGGCGGCGAGGTACGCAACGATCCCATGATCTCGGTTTACCCTCGGTAGTCGCGACTCACACGGGTCGGGCCGGGTCGATGCCACCGTCTTTCCGCCGGGCCGCAACGCCGGCGGCGGTGGAAACGTCTACGCCGGGGGCGGCGGGTGACCGGGGTGGGAACGGGACGGTACCCGTAACGCCACCGATACGGACCCGACTGCTGGAGGCGCGTTCCGCGGGTCACCATCTACAGTGAGCCGTTCATGGGTTCGTCAGACTCGACGGGGAAGAAGCATGACTGGTCCGAAGGTCAGTGTGGTGGTGCCGGCGTACAACTCCGGACCGCACATGGAAAAACTGATCGACTCGCTGCTGCGCCAGTCGTTGCCGCCCGAGCAGTTCGAGGCGGTCTTCGTCGACGACGGCTCCACCGACGGCACGGGGGCCCGGCTGGACGAGCTGGCCGCCGCCCACCCACACCTGCGGGTGGTGCACATCGACAACTCCGGCTGGCCGTCCCGGCCCCGCAACATCGGGGTCGCCCACGCCCGCGGCGAGTACGTCTTCTTCGCGGACGACGACGACTGGTTCGGTGCGGAGGCGCTGGAGCGCCTGTACGCCTACGCCGCCGAACACGACGCCGACATCGTGATCGGCAAGATGGCCGGGTACGGGCGTTCGGTGCCGCGTGAGCTGTTCCGGAAGAACCGGCCCGACGCCACGCTGGCCAACGCGCCGCTGATCGACAGCCTGACCTCGCACAAGCTGTTCCGGCGGTCCTTCCTCAACGAGCACGAGATCCGCTTCCCGGAGGGGCGCCGCCGGCTGGAGGACCACGCCATGGTGGTCCGGGCGCTGCTGCTGTCGAAGCGCACCTGCGTGCTGGCGGACTACGTCTGCTACCACCACATCCGGCGGCAGGACGCGGGGAACCTGACCGCGGGCAGGCTCGAGCCTGTCGGCTACTTCACCAATCTGCGCGAGGTGCTGGACATCGTCGACGCGCACCTCGAGCCGGGTCCGCTGCGCGACCGGCTGCACCGCCGCTGGCTGCGTAACGAGATCACCAGCCGGCTGCGCGGCAAGCGCCTGCTGGAGGCTCCGGAGGACTGGGCCGCGGCGGTGGCGGCGGAGTGCGGGAGGGTGATCCGGGACCGCTTCGCGCCGGGTGTCGCCGCCGGCCTGCCGGCGCTGCAACGGGCGATCACCGCCCTCACCGCGCAGGACCGGCTGTCCGACCTGCGCCGGCTGGCCGAGTGGGAGGCGGGCATCCAGGTCCGGGCCCGCCTCGACCGGTACCGCGCCAAGCGGGGCACCCTCACGCTGGCCGTCACCGCCATGCTGGAGTCCGGCGACCAGCCGCTCACGCTCGACGTCGCGGGCGACCGCCGCCGGCTGGTGCTTCCCGTGGACGGCGTCGACCCGGAGATGCTCGACGTGACCGGCCAGTTGGCCGGGGCGCGCGTCGACGTCGTCGTCGGGCGCAAGGGGGGCGGCGAGGAGTTCTTCCTGCCCGTCGAGCGCAGTACGGAGGAGCTGCCCGTCCCCGGCGCCGGGCCCGGCGGGGTGCGTCTCGTCCACCACGCCACCGCCCAGCTGGACCTCGCCACCCTGAACTCGGGGCGCACCGAGGGCACCTGGCTGCTCAAGGCGCGGGTCAGCGAGAACGGCTGGACGATGGACAAGCGGCTGCCGCTGACGCTGCACTACGCCGCCGACGGGGCCGTACCGGTCCTGCGGAAGGCCCCGAGCGGCCCGCGCGCCCGGCTCCACCGGGCCGTGCGGCGCCTGCTCGGGCGCTGACCCCGGCCTCCGGCACCCGCCGGTGCGCCCTGGCCCCGACCGGCGGCTCGGACGTGAGCGGGAACCATTTCTCCACCGGAGGCGTTGAGAAGGCCGTTACGCGAACACCCCCCTCGGCAAAACCGCCGAGGGGGGTGTTCGCGTTGGAGCGCTGGCGTGCTACCTGACTGCGGGCCAGTGCTCCGGCCTTCAGGCCGGGGGTGAAGGTCCGCGCTGGGAGGGCCGCTAGGCCCGAGCAGTGCCTTGACCGGGACGGTTCTGCTGCTCGATGTACTGCTTGATGACGCTCAGCGGTGCCCCGCCGACGGACCCGGCGAAGTACGAGCCCGACCAGAGCTTGTTGGCCCGGTAGTAGTGGCGTATCAGGTCGGGGAACTCCTGCCGCAGGCGGCGCGAGGATACGCCCTTGAGGCTGTTGACCAGCCGGGCCACGGCCACCTTGGGTGGGAAGTTGACCAGCAGGTGCACGTGGTTGTTCTCGCCGTTGAACTCGACCAGCTCCGCCTCGAAGTCGGTGCACACGTCTCGCATGATCGCTTCCATCCGGGTCAGGTGCCGGTCGGCGAACACCTTGTGCCGGAATTTCGTCACGAAAACCAAGTGAACGTGCATCGCGAAAACACAGTGTCTGCCAGTGCGGATGTGTTGAACCTCAGCCATAAACCAACATGATACAGTGATGATCGTGCAGCTCCGTTACCAGTTCCGCGTTTACCCGACGCCCAGCCAGCAGGTCGAGCTGGCGAAGGCGTTCGGGTGCGCGCGGGTGGTGTTCAACGACGGGCTGCGTGTGCGTCAGCAGGCCCGCGAGCAGGGCGAGAAGTACGTCTCGGATGCCGAACTGTCCAAGCGGGTCATCACGCAGGCCAAGCTGACGCCGCAACGGGCGTGGCTGGGCGAGGTGTCCGCCGTGGTGTTGCAGCAGGCCCTCGCGGATCTGAACACCGCGTACCGCAACTTTTTCGCCTCGGTCACCGGCAAGCGCAAGGGCCGCAAGGTCGCCCCGCCCCGGTTCCGGTCGCGCAAGGACAACCGGCAGGCCATCCGGTTCACCAAGAATTCCCGGTTCAAGGTCTGCGACAACGGCCGTCTGCGGCTGCCGAAGATCGGCGACCTGGACGTGCGGTGGTCGCGCGAGCTGCCCTCGGACCCGTCA
>NZ_JBICUP010000020.1:0-119971 GCF_043198215.1 Micromonospora sp. NPDC048830 | reverse complement strand
CAGACCCGCCCAGCCAGCCGGCGTCAACACCACAGCCCGGACACGCTGACCCGCCCGCCGCACCACACCCGCCGGAAGCCCGTCCGGGCACAAACGACCAGCACAACAACATGATCAAATTAGGCTACGTGGCATTGGGTCAGGACCGCCTGCCACAAGTTCGGCGCCACGCTCTCGCGTAACAACTCGATAACGTCTTCAGCCGCCGCCGTAATCAGACGTGCGGAGGCCTTTGTGCGCGGAGCGGTAGGAGTTGGTTCCGTATCCGGCCTCGGAGCGGTGAGAGCCGAATCCGGATCTGGTTGGCTGTCACCAGGGCTGCTCGATGCCGGATCAAAACCCATTTCTGCCAACCCGGCAGCGATATCTGCCATCATGGAGCCCCAGAAGGTTCGCTGATCGTCGCCCTGTAGGTCCTGAACTTCGGCAGTCGGAGTGGACTCCACATTCGCGCCCATCGGCAGCGGGCTGCCGCTGCAAACAATGTCCAGGTATCTCGTCGTCCTGGTTAAGGCGACGTAGAGCAGGCGGTGGCCGCGGACGTCGGCCGCCACGATGTCGGCTGGCTCGATGACTACCACCGCATCGAACTCCAGGCCCTTGGCCTCGTGGGGACCGACAAGATTGATGCCCGGGCCGAGTTCGCCCTCCGAAGCCGCGCGCCAGGCGACATCCTTGGCGATCAGCTCAAGCTCCACGTCCTCACGGCAGGTGTCAGGGCAGATGATCGCTACGGACCTACCGTGAGCGGCGTGTCCCATGGCGACCCGAACGGCCTCGCCTGCTCGATCGTCTTCGTCCATCTGGTGGATCGAGGGGTCCGCTGGGCCGTCCCGTACCACCTGCGGTGCCTGAACCGAGGGCGCGGCGATCGGCAGCAGTTGGGCCGCGAACTCGAACACTTGCCGCGGCACGCGGTATCCGTAGCGTAGTTCCTCGTAGTTGACCGGCATCTCGGATGACAGGTGCCGGACAACGTCATCCCACTCGTCACGCGCCCACTGCCCTGTGGATTGGGCGATGTCACCGACCACTGTGAAGGAGCCATTGGCTGACCGTCGAGCGATCGCACGCAGCTGCATGGGAGACAGGTCTTGCGCCTCGTCGATGACGACGTGATCAAAATGGCCGACCACCCCGTTGAGGAGGTGGTCGGCCTCATCCAGCACCGCAAGATCCGCTTCCGTCCAGTGCTCGTCAGACATCTTGTCCGCCGCACGCCGATGCAGCAGAGAAATTTCGCGGGCGGTGAACTCGTCGCCGGCAGCGGCGATGAGCCGATCGCGCGAGCTGTACAGCTCGCGAAGGAACGCGGTGGGAGTTGTCGAGGGCCAAATCCGGTCCAGCACAAGGTCCAGCGCCGGCCGGATTGCGCTGGCGCCGTCTCGGCGGAAGGCGATTGAGCCGTCTTTGACCAGCTGATTGAATAACTCTCCAGGCAACAGCTCCCGAAACAGGTGACGGCGCTCTGAGTAAGTGCCACCGCTTTCGAGGCAGCGGCCAATGGTCGCGACGATGGGTTCCGCTGGCAGCGTGATCCGGTGGCCGTCGATAGCAACGCGTAGGTGCTTCTCGTTGTCAGGGACCGCTACGCGCGCGTAGAGAGCCCGCTCAACCAGGCCCACCATGCGCGGGTCGCCCTTGAGTCGAGCGACCTCGGTGGGCTCGGTACGGCCCCGGCGGGCCGGAGGGTGAAGTTGGTGAACATCGAGCTGCTCGACGTTCGTGTCACCGAGAGTGGGAAGCACCATACGGGTGTACCGGGTGAAAGTTGGGTTGGGTCCGATTATGAGGACCCGCTCGGCTGTGAGTTGGCCCCGGTAGTTGAACAGAAGCCAGGAGACCCGGTGCAGCGCGATGGCAGTCTTCCCTGTCCCGGGTCCGCCCTGGACGACCATCACGCCTTCGAGGGGGGTCTGGATCAGGTCGAACTGTGCCGCCTGGATCGTCCGAACGATGTCCTGCATCGATCCCGTGCGGTTGCGCTCCAGTTCCGCCAGCAGGGTGTCAGACGGCCGCTCCCAACTCTCCAGCTCGGCGACCCCGGCTGACAGCTCCGCCAGCAGCAAGTCAGTGAAGCTCTGGATCGAGTTTTCTTTGCAGCTGAAGTCGCGCTTGCGACGCAGTCCGCAGGGGTTGGCATGGGTCGCCTTGTGGTATCGGGCGGCAGCCGGTGCCTGCCAGTTGACGACCACGACGTTCGACTCGTCATCGAAAATTGCGTGATAGCCAAGGTACAAGCTCTCCCCGGACTCGTCGTCCATTCGGGCGAAGGCGACGGCATCATCGGGCTTGCCAAGCTTGTCCTGCCGGGCTTTGGCGTCGAGGCGGATCCGAGCGGCAGCCCCGCTGTTTGCTGCGGCGCCCGCTGCGCTACCAAGGTTGCGACGCATACGCTCGCGATGCTCCCACGCTGCGTCGAAGTAGTCCTGCTCGCGCTTCAACTCGACCGGGTCGACCGTCACTGAAACTCCCGCTGAACTCGTCGGCGTCCAGGCGGCGACGAGATTGGCTGCAAGGCATCCGAGCGGCTGCGTCCCGGACCAGATGACTGTATTGTGGCGTGTACGTTGCGTCGTCGTACGAAGGCACGCGTTCGTTGCCTATTCGGATGATATTGACGGGTGCGGTCGTAAGCCAGATAGTCGATCGAGGGTTACCGACCGACTGAAAGTGGTCAGGCGCTTGAATTCCTGGGGTTGATGATCAAGGTCAGGACGTCGTACGTGGACGCGTTTTCCCAGCTTGGACGGAGCGTGGTGATTCTCCGCCAACCCCAACCCTGGTACGCGGCCTGGGCTGGGGTGTTGTCCGGGTCGGCCAGGAGAGTAGCCCGTTCTTCGGTACGGCCAGCAAGTAGCTCGTCGTGCAGCAACTTGGCGATCCCTCGGCGCCGCCAGTCAGGGGCCACCATCAGCTCGCTGATGGCGAAGGTCCGTTTCCCGTCTTCATCGGTGAATCCGGCCGGGAAGGGCTCGCGAATACCGGCCCACCACCTGGTTTGGGCGGGTAGCGGGAAGCCGTAGATGTATCCGACCAACTCGCCGCCGACCGTGGCAGTGACCAAGTCCCAGCCGTCGCGCTGCGTGTGGCCAGCAAGCTGGCGGCGGTACCGGTCCTCGCTGTGGAACTCGTCGCCGTCCGCGTACACCCTCAGGTACAGCTCGATGAGCTGGTCGAGTAGCCCGGCCGCCTGTTCGGCGGTGTAATGCCGCAGATTCAGCCCTTCGATCATCCTTTCACCGCCTGGTCGTACGCCTCGACGAACTCCCGGCTTGCGGCCGTCGAGCGCTGCGGCCGCCCCAGGCTGGACCGGACCTGCGCGAAGAGGCGGCTCACCCGCCCCGAACTTACCTGGTCAATCTCAGGCAGCAGGTTCATCGCTGTGTGCGCAGCCTCGTCGAGGTTGCCCTGCCTGCAAGCAGCATCGGCGAGCTGAACCGAGTAGTAGATCCGGTTACGCCGGAGAGCGGGGGAGGGATTCGCCGTGATGGTTCGGAAGGCGTCGGCGGCTCGTCCAGGCATGCCCAGGGCAAGGTAGGAAAGGCCCTCGATGCCCTTGATCTCCTGCGGGGTGACGAAGTGAAGAAACGGCATGTCGTCCTCATTCGCACCGCGCTCGAACTCGCGTTGCGCCTTGCTCATTGCCCGATTGAATCCGCTTATGTCGTTCAAGGTGGCGAACGTTCTCGCGGTACGCAGGTGCAGCAGCGTGGCCAGCCGTGGGGTACCCCACCCAGCGGAGGACCTCAGTGCCGCCTCGGCGCTGTGCCGCGACTCGCCGGGACGGTCTTGACAGGTCAGTAGCGCGAGGTGGGCGAAGGCGCGTACCTCCATCTGCGGGTCATCGATGAAGCGAGCCCTGGTGATTGCCTCGTTGAGGTAAGCCCTGGCTACCGCACGGCGATTCGCGTCGATGGTGAGCCAGGCAGTTTCTATGGCGAGGTCGGCGAGGGTGGCCTGAAGGGCTTCGCCAACGTCCCGGCTGTAGGTCGCCTTCGCCGCCCACATCGATAGCTGGGCGTGTACCCGGATGGCGATGTCGCAGAGCTCGTTGGCCCCGACCGCTGCGTCGGCGCGGCGGAACTTGTCCACCAGCGAGCCGGCGTAGCTTACCTGCTCCATACCGATACTCCGGGGCGCGTCGGTGGGCGCGGCTAGCAGGTCGAGGGAGCCGGATGCGGCGATGCCCGCGAGGGCAGCGAGGGCGTGGAACTGTCGGCGGTCCGTAGTGTCACCTCCTTGAGCCGATGCCGTGGTGTCGGCATCGGTCAGTGCCGGCGGGAATGCCGGCCCGACTTCTTTCACGGTTGCGACGTCAGGCTGCGCAACCTCGATCGAACGGCCGGGGAGGCTGAACCACAGGAAACGGGACGGGATCCGGAACAACTGCGACCAGTGAATAAGCCGGTCCAGGTGTACCAGCGGCGGCCCGTTCTCCACCCGACTCAACTGCGCCTGCGTGATTCCGAGCCACCCCGCCACCACCGTCTGCGGCAACGGCTGCCGCCCGTGGTACGGGTGATGTCGGTACGCCCGAACAACCCGCCCGAGGTGCCGCTCCGCGAGCGCCCGCCGTACCGGCTCGTGCTCCCAGAAGCTCGCCGGCACCGCCGGTGGGCTGCTCAGCCGGTCGCGCTCGGCGGCCTGGCAGGGCGCGCAGCGTCCGCTGTCGTTGTCGCGCGCCAGGCGTCCGCCGCATCGGGGGCAGTTCGCAGGTGTCACCGGCAACCTCGCCGTTCGCGGGTGGCTGTGTCGATTGCGCTCCGTAGAGCCTATCCATTCAAACCGTTCCGAGGGTTCCCGGTATGCGTGCCGCGCATATCGACGATCCTCGCGCCGTCATGCCGGGCCGCTTCCGCTGTTCGCAGGCTCAATGCAAGGCCACAGAAGAGGCCCTGACGGAAGGAGCAGGATGCTCACCATCGACCGGGTCAGCACCGGCAGGACCCTCGTCTCCGAAGAGCTGTTCGCCCAGCTGACCGCCCGCATCGCCCGTGACCATCCCGAACTGGCCGCCGACCTGCCGGCCAGGATCATGGACCAGGCGCTCGCCTTCCTCGCCGCCTGCGCGACCGCCACCGAACCGCTCGGCCCCTCCGAACTGGTCGACATCGGCTGGCACACGTTCATCCTGCACACCCGCGAGTACGCCGCCTTCTGCCAGCGCATCGCCGGCCGGTTCATCCACCACCAGCCCGACCCGCCGTCCGACGAAACCGGCCGCGCGGAGCCGGAACCGCTCGGCGCCCCGATCGCCCGGACGGTCGCCGCGATCACCGCCGCCGGCTTCTTCCTCGATCGTCCGCTCTGGATTGCGGCTGCCGACTGCAGTCAGTGCCACGCCGGCTGCCACGACAGCCCGACCAGGTGAAGCTCGGGCGGCGGTTCTGGGCCTACGCTGTCCAGGACCGCCGTCCGGGAGGCCTCACCGATGCCGCGCCGCCACCACTGGGACGATCTGCCCCTTGCGCTACGAGGCGAAATCGAGCGGCACACCGGCGAGATCCGCCAGGCCGAGTCGCTGCCCGACGGCGCGTCCTGCGAGTTCGCCGCGACCCTCCACACCGCCGCCGGACGGGTCTTCTGCAAGGGCGGACTGGCCGATGGCCCGAGCGGCTGGCTCTACCGTAAGGAAGCCCGCATTAACCCGTGGCTGCCCAACGCCGTGCCCCGGCTTCGCTGGACCGTCGAGCGCGACGGGTGGCTCCTAAGCGGTTTCGAGCACGCGCCCGGCCGCCATCCCCGCCTGGAACCGGGCTCTCCGGACCTCGCGCCGGTAGCGGACCTGCTCAGCGCCCTCGCCCGCGAGCTGACGCCCTGCCCGCCCGTCGAGGTGCAGCCGTTCACCGACCGCTGGCGCGGGCTCATCGCCCCCGAGTTGGTCGACGGGGACACCCTGCTGCACACCGACATGACGCCCCGGAACTTCCTGCTGAGCGACCGGCTGCGGCTCGTCGACTGGTCCGCCCCGTGTCGGGGCGCCGCCTGGATCGACACGGCGTTTCTGCTGGTACGGCTCGTCCGCGCAGGCCACAGCCCCGCCGCCGCCGAGCGGTGGGCTGCCCGAATCCCCGCGTTCGCCGAAGCCGACGGCGAGGCCGTCACCGCGTTCGCCGACGCCCTGGTCCGCCTCTGGGACCGGATGCAGCGCACCTCTCCCGCACTGCACCGCGGGCCGCTCCTCGACGCCGCCCGCCAGTGGCACGCCCACCGCCTGATCCGGCAACCCGCCTCCATCTGAGCAGCGTCACCACTCGTATACCGACCGTGCATGGCGGTCACGATCGCCTCGGCATACCAGCCTCCCTGAGCCGCGCCGAGGCTGGGCGCATGGCCCGGGGCGGGTGCCGGGCTCCGGTCGCGTCGACCCGAACGACGTCGACCGTCCCCGCCCGCCCCGGCGCCACTCCACCCGTCAACAGGGGCCCGTCCTACCGAAGGGGCCCTCCCTTACACCTCAGGGAAGCCCATGAACAAGGCGGAGATACGCGAGGCAGCCGCCCGCTGGCTGAGCCTCGTCGCGGCGGACGCGGAGCTGTCGCCGTACCTGATCGGGGTGGACTGGGACCGGCTGAAGGCGCACCTCGCGCGGTCGCTCACCAGCGCGCCCACCGACGCGGCCGAGATCCCGAACCTCGGCTGGTCGGAGGCGCAGCACCGGCGGGCCGCCGACTACCTGACCGGGGTGCTGCCGACACCGGCCCGACGGGCGGCCGAGGTGGTCGAGCACGACCGCCCCTGCGACGGCCTCGCCATCCTCACCGTACGGCCGTCGCGGCCCCTGTCGCACCGCCCCGGCCAGGCCATTCCGGTCTGCACGCCGCGCCACCCCGGCCGGTGGCGCTGGTACTCCCCGGCGAACGCGCCGCGTCCCGACGGCACGCTCGAGCTGCACGTTCGCGCGGTCCCCGCCGGCGCCGTCTCCACCAGCCTCGTCCATCATGTACGCCCCGGCGAGCCGCTCCACCTCGGCCCACCGGCCGACACCGGGCTGAGCCTGAGCGGGGCGCGGGACCTGCTGCTGGTGGCCGGCGGCACCGGGCTGGCGCCCCTGCGCGCCCTGGTCGAGCAGGTCGCCGCCGCTCCGAGCGGCCGGCGGGTGACCCTGGTCGTCGGGGCCCGCACGGTCGCCGAGCTGTACGACGCAGTCACCCTCGACAAGCTCCAGCAGGCGCACGATTGGCTGACGATCGTGCCGGCGTTCTCCCGCGATCGTCTCGCCGAGCCGGGGGAGCGGGGCGACGCCGTCACCGTCGCCCTCGATCATCTGCGCCCCGACCAGGACGTGTACGTCTGCGGGCCGCCACCGATGCTCGCCGGCTCGCGGCTGCGGCTGCTCGTCGCCGGGGTGTTCGCCGAGCGCATCCACCTGCCGGAACGGATCCCGTGGCGATGACCGTCTACCGCAGCCGCAACTCCCTGCGCGGCCCGCTCACCCCGGACCGGATCACCGCGCTGCTGCTGCCTCTGACGCGGGTGGGCCGGCGCGGCTACCGGACCGGCGACGTCGACGCGCTGCTGCACCGCCTCGCGCACGAGCTGCGCGCCCGCACCCGCGAGCGGGATCGGGCGCTCGCCGAAAACCAGCGCATCAGGAACGCCCTCCGATCGTGGCAGAGCGACCAGGCACGAGCGCGCCACGATGCGCTGACGGCAGGCCCGGGCGGGACCACGGAGCGGCGGGCGGATCGGTAGCGTCGGGCCATGCCCGACACCACCACCGAGGATCTGCTGGCCGACTTCACTCCCGCCCGGCCGTACACGAGGGACACCCTGGCCGACGCGCCGAACACACCTGGCGTGCACACGGTGCTCGAACGCGGCGTGGTCATCTACGTGGGTCGGACGAAGAACCTGCGCAACCGGATGCGACAGCACCTCACCGGAGACCGACAGGCTTCTGTCCTGCACGAGCAGGTCGGCGCGCAGCTCGACAATCTGGGCCCGGAAGCGACCGCGGACGACATCGCCGAGTGGCTGGGCGGCTGCGACATCCGCTGGCTGGAGACGGACAACCCGGAGGCGACGAAGGACTCACTGATCCTGGCGCTGAAGCCGCGCCTCAACCGGCAGGTGCCCGGCCAGCGCCGGAGCTGAGGTCGGGTCGGCTGGGGGACTTGATGGTCTTCCCCGATGTCCTCGATCGACGCGCGTTGTTGGCGTCCGTCGAGTACGGACAGTCGACGCACGCGGAAGGACGTCCGATGACCCACCACCACCCCAGCGGTACGGCCGATGAGGCGGGCACCGCGCTGCGAGCTGGTCCGCGGCGAGCTGGTGCGACTGTGTACGGCCCAGCCGACCGGCACCGCCTCCGACGGCACCACCGTCGACCTGGCGGAGGCGTGTGCGGCGCTGCGCGGCTGGGACCTGCGGGTCGACCTCGACAGCCGGGGCGCGCACCTGTTCACCGAGTTCGCCCTGGCCGGCGGGCTGCGCTTCGCCGACCGGTTCGACGTCGCCGCCCCGGTCACCACGCCGAGCCGGCTCGCCGTCGACGACCCGAGGTGCGCACCGCTCTCGCCGACGCCGTACGCAAGCTGGCCGGCGTCCCGCTGGGCGCCCGCCTCGGCGACCTCCAGACCGAGCCGCGCGGCGCCGAGCGCATCCCGATCCACGGCGGCCGCGCCGAGGCCGGCGTGTTCAACATGATCATCGACCTCCTGGCGCCCGGCGTCGGATACCGGAAGGTGCGGCACGGCTCGTCGTTCGTGATGGCCGTCGAGCTGAGGCGCGACGGGCCGTCGGGGCGGCAGATCCTCACGTATTCGCAGTCGGCCAACCCGAACTCCCCTGGTACGCCGACCAGACGCGGCTGTACTCGGGGAGGGGCTGGGACACGATCAAGTTCACGGAACGGCAGCTGCGGGCGGACCCGAACCTGGTGACGTACCGGGTGGGGGAGCGCTGACCGGCGGGACGTGACAGGCGCGCCGGCCTGTGGCCTTCGCCACCGCGGGCCGGCGCGCCTCACCGTCCCGGTACGCCCGTCGGCGGGAACAGCAGTACGCGAACCTCGGGCAGCTCGGCGAAAGCGTCCCCGATCATCGGCCGGACATCGTGCCAGTCAAGCCCGCCGTTGCCGCAGCCGAGGGCCGGCACCGCGAGCGACCCGATCCGCCGCTGCCGGACGACCTCGACCAGGTCTGCCAGGCCCGCGCGCACGTCCGCCAACCTGGACCGCGCCCGCCAGTGCCCCTTTGTGGGGAAGTTGATCACGTAGCGGCGGGGACCGGCGCAGCCCGAGTCGAAGACGTGCATGCGGCCGAGCTGAACCTTTCCGGCGGCGCACGCTGCTCGATACGCCGCGTAGTTGTCCGGGTGCGCGTGCTTGAACTGGAGGGCGATGCCCTTGCCCATCACGCCAACCGTGTTGACGGCGTTGACCAGCCCCTCCACGTCCGCGGCGAGCAGGTCGCCCCTACCGATGTCGACCACCGCGCCCTCCGTTCGTCATGGGTGGTGGTACCAGTTCGGTACGACATCCGGCGGCGAAGCGCCCGGCTGTACGGTGCAGATCTGTGAGCGCGGCTGTTGCCGGTAGTGTCCGGGGCGTCTCTTGGGAGGTGGGGTCGATGCTGGCCGGGTTGGAGGTGCCGCCCGCCGTCGAGGCGGAGCGCGTCATCACGGCCGTGCTGGCCGACCTGCGCTCCGGTGACCACCGGGGCGTGGTCGTCGACTCGCCGCCCGGGGCCGGCAAGTCGACCCTGGTCGTCCGGGCCGCCGTCGAGCTGGCCGCCGCCGGGGAGCCGCTGATCGTCATCGCGCAGACCAACGAGCAGGTCGACGACCTCATCGACCGGCTGGCCCGCAAGGCCGCCGAGCTTCGCATCGGCCGGCTCTCCGCCGCCGACTACCGGGCGACCGACCGGGTCAGCGGCCACGACACGGTCCGGGTCGCCGCGAAGGTCGCCGACCTCGCCGACTCGGCCGTCATCATCGGTACGGCCGCCAAGTGGGCCACGGTCACCGACGGCTCGTGGCCGTGGGCGATCGTCGACGAGGCGTACCAGATGCGGTCGGACGCCCTGCTGCGCGTGGCCGGCAGGTTCGAGCGGGCGCTGTTCGTGGGTGACCCGGGGCAGCTCGACCCGTTCTCGACGGTCGAGACCGCGCGCTGGACGGGCCTGACCTGGGACCCGATGCAGTCGGCGGTGGCGGTGCTGCTGCGGCACAACCCCGACCTGCCGGTGCACCGGCTGCCGGTGTCGTGGCGGCTGCCCGCGTCGGCGGCCCCGGTGATCTCCCAGGCGTTCTACCCGTTCACCGGGTTCCGCGCCGGCACGGGCGGGGCCGACCGGGCGCTGGCGTTCACCGAGCCCGGGCCGGGGGACGCGGTCGACGCGGCGGTGGAGCTGGCGGCGTCCTCGGGCTGGGCGCTGTACGAGCTGCCGGCCCGGCACACGCTGCGCACCGACGCCGAGGCCGCGTCGGCGTGCGCCGAGCTGGCGCTGCGGGTGCTGCGGCGCGGCGCGGTCGCGGTCTCCGAGCAGGCGCCGGCGGGCGCGCCGGTCACCGCCGACCGGATCGCCGTCGGGGCCGCGCACCGCGACCAGGTCGCGGCCATCCGCGCGCAGCTCGGCGAGGCCGGGGCGGGCGTCACGGTGGACACCGCCAACCGGCTTCAGGGCCGCGAGTACGACGTGACGATCGTGCTGCACCCGCTGTCGGGGCGGCGGGACGCGACGGCGTTCCACCTGGAGTCGGGGCGGCTGTGCGTGCTGGCGTCCCGGCACCGGCACGCCTGCGTCGTGGTGGCGCGCGCGGGGATCGCGGAGCTGCTGGACGCCCACCCGTCGTCCGAGCCGGTGTACCTGGACGTCCCGGTCAAGTTCCCGGACGGCTGGCAGGCCAACCAGGCCATCCTCGCCCACCTGCACGGCTCGGCCCAGTAGGTCGGTGTGCGGGTGCCGCCCGATCACCTCGGTTCAGGCGGCATGTTGCCCAGCGGCGGGCTCCGCTGGCGACCACTGTCGCAGGCGATGCACAGAATCCCGCAATACGCCGCCAGTTATCCGTGAGAATCCTGTCGCTGTGCCGATAGATCGTTCGTACTGCTGATCTATTCCGATCTATAGAGTCCGCGGGCAAAGGCCGTCACCGAAAGGCGGACGATGAACGATCAATCCAATTCCCTCTCCCGCCGGCGACTGCTCGTCGGCGCGGCGGCGGCCTCGGCGGCGCTCACCGCCGTGGGCCCGGCCGCCGCCCAGGCCGCCCCGTCCGGCGCACCCGCTCAGGCCGCCCCGCCCGCCGCGCCCGCTCAGGCCGCCCCGTCCACCGCGCCCGCTCAGGCCGCCCCGTCCACCGCGCCCGCCCAGCCCCTCGTCGCCCGCGACCGGATCGCGACCGCTCGCCTCCTGGCGACCGGCGTCGGCCCGGGCGCGGCCCGTTTCCAGGCGGACTTCCACGAACGGCTCGCCGCCTGGCTCGCCTTCTGGTCGGCCAACTCGCCCCCGTCCTGGGGCGCCCCGGTCGAGGTGGTCGGCGAGGTCGCCCCCACGGGCGACGCGCTCACCCTGCACAGCGTCCGGGTACGCCGGGGCGAGGACCTGGCCGACGGGTTCACCGCGGCCCGACTCGACGCCGCGCACCGGGCCACCGAGGCCAGCCTGCACCACCACTTCCCGTCCGTACGCCGACTGCCCGACGGCACCCTCCGGGTGTGCGACGGGTCCGCCGCCTTCACCGGCTCGCCCGACCAGCTCGCCTTCGTCGCCGGGGCGTGCCGCGAGCTGTGGGGCCTGCCGGCGGGGGACTGGCGCGACCGGGCCAACGCCGCCCTCGCCCGGGCCGGGCACCGCCTCGACGTCGCCTCCCGCTCCGGGTGGGCGGCCTTCACCAGGACGAGCCTGCGGCTCGGCCTGCGCACCGAGACCTACCAGTAGAAGGAGACAGCAGATGGCGCGCAGTGAGTTCCGGTTCGTGGTCGACGGGGTCGAGCTGACCCCCGAGCAGCAGACCGCCATCGCCGGCGAGATCCAGAAGGCGGGCCTTGCCGCCCTGACTGCCGTCGGCAGCCGGCTGACCAACCCGCTGACCGTCGGGCACGGCAACATCCGGCTCCGCCCCGAGTGGTACGGGCTGTGGGTGGTCGACGGGCCGTTCGCCGACGAGCTCGGCCAGAAGATCAACGACCTCGGTTTCTGGATGCAGAAGTGACCCAGCCCGTCCACCGGCCGGACCCGCCGGAGCGGATGTGCCCGAGCACCCCCGCGGCCAACGCCACGGTGTTCCTCGGCATGATCACTCCGGCGGGCCGGGTCGCGTACGTCACGCCGCAGCTCCCGGCCGAGGTGGCGCTCGCCGCCTCGGCCGGGGCCGACGGGCCGGTGGAGTCGCGGTACCGTTTCGCCGGCCCCTGCGTCACCTCGTCGTGCGGCTTCTGGACCGGCGACCACTGTGGCCTCGGCGAACGCCTCGTCGCCTCGTACCAGGAGACCACCGGATCGGCCGAGGCGGAGCTGCCGCGCTGCGCGATCCGCCGGTCCTGCCGCTGGTACGCCGAGCAGGGCCCGTCGGCCTGCGTCGCCTGCTCCCACGTGGTCACCGACGCCCGCTGACCGCCGTGCAGGTCGGTCAGGCCCGGGCCGGCGCCGCGACGCGCTGCTCGGCGTCGTCCAGCCACCGGCGGTGGTCAGACTCCATGTCGGCGACATGGTGGCATCCCGCGCACTCGGACACCCCCATGTCGCCGACGTGGCGCAGGTGTCGCGGTCAGCCCCAGATGGCGGCGGCCCACTCCGGGTGGTCGACGAACGGGTTGCGGTTGCGCTGCCAGCGGTCGTAGATGACCTGGTTGCGGCGCTTCTCGAAGGCGTCCGGCGGGTCGAGCTGGTGCCAGGCGAGCAGCACGGACTGCCGGCCGTGGTACGGGGCGGTGCCGTTGGTGACGGAGTTGTTCATCTCCAGGTTCGGCCAGCCGTCGTCGCCCTCGTACCGGATCGCCATGTACATGATCATGCGGGCGACGTCGCCCTTGACCGCGTCGCGGGGCTCGAACGAGTCGGCGTCGCTGAAGCAGTCGGGGCACTGCGACACGGCGCTGCCACCGTTGTCGAAGTCCTTGTTGCCGCGCGTCGAGTTGACGGTGACGTCCTCGGGGCGCAGGTGGTGCACGTCGGTGCCCGGACCGGTGGCGGTGCCGAAGTCGCTGTGCGACTTGGCCCAGACGTGCTCGCGGTTCCAGTCGTCCACGCCGCCGCCGTTGCTGGCCTTGCTCTGCGATCGGCCGCTGTAGAGCAGGATGACGTTGTTGGCGTTCGCCGGGTCCTGGTCGGTGTCCTTCAACGCCTCCCACACCTGGTCGTAGCTGAGCTTCGTCTGCGTCCTGATGATCGAGTGCAGGGCGCCGCGCAGGGCCGTGCCGGTCTTGCCGATCGCGCTCGCGTAGTACGTGGAGTCGTACGGGCCGCCGGTCGGGCCGGTGGTCGGCGTCGGGCTGGGGGACACGCCGCCGAGGCTCATCGCCGTCGGCTCCTTCAGGCCGCCGTGGCTGAAGTACGCGGTCAGCGTCCCGGTCGCGGTCACCAGTCTGCCGCGCAGGCCGGGGTTGGTCAGCAGCCCGAAGGCGCTCCGGTACGCGGCCGTGACCTGGACGTAGAGCATCCTGCTCGTGCTGGTCTCGCCGGCGGTGTCGGCGATGGCGATCGCGGTGTCGGCGGTGAAGCCG
Organism: Micromonospora sp. NPDC048830; assembly: GCF_043198215.1. NCBI lineage: Bacteria > Bacillati > Actinomycetota > Actinomycetes > Micromonosporales > Micromonosporaceae > Micromonospora > Micromonospora sp. NPDC048830. The sequence continues at coordinate 106,296 of NZ_JBICUP010000020.1, read as the reverse complement.
GAGGTGATCACCGTGTTCGTGGTGATCGGCTGGCCGATCACGTAGCCGGTGACGGTCGCCGTACGGCCGTCCTGGGCGGCCAGCGCCTGGGCGACGGTCAGCGCGGTCGCGGCCGACGCGGAGGTGCTTGCCACCACCGCACCGGTCACCAGGGTCACGGCAAGGAGGAACGCCGTGGCCAACCGCCCGGATCGCGAGCGGGTGATGCTCTTTGCATTCATGTTCAGCGATGTTAGCGGCGGCGGCGTGAACGCCGGGAGGGCGGCGGGCGAATTTCTCCGCCAACAGTCCGGACGCTTTCCGGCCGGACCATCGCCCTACTGTGGAGGCGACCAGAGTGGAGCGAGTGGCTCCCGCCGGTCGACACAATCGATGGGGGCAGCAGCATGCGCATGTCACGCCGCAACCTTCTCCGGGCCGCCGGAGTCGCCGGCACCGCCCTGTCCCCGCTGGCGGCAGGCGACGCTCGCGCGGACACGCGCGCGGCCGTCGAGCGGGCCGCGGGAACGCCGGCAGCGGCCGTGTTCGCTCTCGCGTTGCTTGACAGGTAGGCGCCGACGACGGCGAGGGGCCGGGATCAGGCGGCCCGGCCCCTCGCCGTCACGCGGTCGTCACCGGGCGAGCGGCTGGCCCTGCTTGTCGCGGAAGCCGCCGACGAGGATCACGATGAAGTCGATCAGCGTCCAGAGGCCGAGGCCCCCGAAGGTGACGATCTGCAGGATGCCGGTGCCGGTCTTGCCGACGTAGAAGCGGTGCACCCCGATGATGCCGAAGAAGAAGCACAGCAGCAGGGCGACGACCCACGACCGCTGGTTGGTGACAGGAGCGTTCACGCTGGTCCTCTCGTGGTTTGAGCGGGCGGGAGCCTATCCAGGCCGGTGATCGGGAACAAGGGCGCCGTTCGCAAGATCATCCGTACGGCCGGCCGCTCCCGGCCGATGCGGTCACCCGTCGAGGCTGGTCAGCCCGGTTGTCCGGCGGGCCGCCGACGGCCACCATCGGGGGCGGCGCCCGAGGTCGCCGGTGCTAAGGTCCTCGCGGCTCGGCGGCGGTCTCGGGGGAGGAACGGCGATGGTGGGGGCGTTCCGCGACACCCTGTCGCAGTTGCTCAAGGCCCGCGTACCGGTGCTCCAGATCTCCTCGTACGAGGAGCAGCGGGTGCTCGCCGAGATCGCCGCGGTGGCCCACGACGCCGCCCGGGTACGGACGCCGCGCGGGATCTGGACCTGGTCGGCGACGCGCGGCCTGGTCACGCCGGACGGCGAGCGGCGGCCGGGAACGACCGAGCCGGTGGCCGCGCTCGACGCGGCGTGGCGGATCGACGCGCCGGCCCTGCTCGTCCTCGCCGACCTGCACCCCGCGCTCGGCGCCGGCGGCCGGCCGGCCGATCCCGGCGTGGTCCGCCGGCTGCGGGAGCTGGCCGTCGCCTACCGCTCGGGCCCGGTCCCGCGCACGCTGGTCCTCCTCTCCCCGGTACCGGACCTGCCGGTCGAGCTGGCCAAGGACGTCACCGTGCTGGACTTCCCGCTGCCCACCGAGACCGAGATCCGCGTCGTGCTGGAGGGCATCATCGCGGCCAACGCGGCCAGCGGCCGGATCCGCATCGCGCTGGACGAGCAGGGCCGGGAACGGCTCGCCAAGGCGGCGCTCGGGCTCACCCTGCACGAGGCGGAGAACGCGTTCGCCCGGGCCATGGTCGACGACGGGGTGCTCGACGCCAGCGACCTGCAGGTGGTCCACGAGGAGAAGCGGCAGGCGGTCCGCCGCAGCGGGCTGCTGGAGTTCGTGGACGACCGGGTGGCGCTCGCCGACGTCGGCGGCCTGGAGAACCTGAAACGCTGGCTGGCCAAGCGGGACGGCTCCTGGCTCGCCGAGGCCGCCGCGTACGGGCTGCCCGCCCCCCGCGGCGTGCTGATCACCGGCGTGCCGGGCTGCGGCAAGTCGCTCACCGCCAAGGCCGTCGCCGCCGCCTGGGGGCTGCCGCTGCTGCGGCTGGACATCGGCAAGGTCTTCGCCGGCCTGGTGGGATCCAGCGAGCACAACATGCGCGAGGCGATCGCGGTGGCCGAGGCCACGGCGCCCTGCGTGCTGTGGCTGGACGAGATCGAGAAGGGTTTCGCCGGGGCGGCCGGCGGCGACTCCGGCACCTCCGCCCGGGTCTTCGGCTCGTTCCTGACCTGGATGCAGGAGAAGACCCGGCCCGTCTTCGTCATCGCCACCGCCAACGACTTCGCCGGCCTGCCCCCGGAACTGCTGCGCAAGGGGCGCTTCGACGAGATCTTCTTCGTCGACCTGCCCACCCGCGCGGAGCGCGCGTCGATCTGGGGACTGCACGTCGCCCGGCGACTGCGGCACCCGGCCGTAGCCGGGGAACTGACCGTCGACCAGGCGCTGATGACGGAACTGGCCGGGCTGAGCGACGGCTACTCGGGCGCGGAGATCGAGCAGGCCGTCGTCGGCGCGCTGGTCGACGCGTACGCGGAGCGCCGGCCGCTGCGCCGGGACGACCTGTTGCGCGTGTTGGTCAACATGGTCCCGTTGAGCGTCACGCAGGCCGAGCGGATCGCCGCCGTGCGGAGCTGGGCGGAGCACCGGGCGGTCGCCGCGACCGCCGCCGAGGACTGGGACCTGGAACCCCGGCCGTCGGCCGGCCCGGGCCGCCCCGGGGGCGGGCACGGCCGGGCGGTGGAGTTCTGAGTTTCCCTTCGACGACAGGAGAGTGCCGGTGAGCATCTCACTGATACTCGTACCGCTGGCGGTGGCCACGGTCGCCGCCGCCCACGCCACCAGCGCGGACCGCGACGACGAGGACCGGGTGGTCTGCCAGGTGCAGACCCGGATGCGGGACGAGACGCTGCTCGCCGCCGCGCTGCGCGACACCGGCGCGGCGGTCACCGCCGACGCCGACGGGATCATCGCCGACTGGGCGGGGGTACGCGCGGGATTCCGTCGCGGCTCGGACGGCATCTGGACGGCCCACCTGGCCGGCGAGGTCGACGAGCAGCGGGCGGTGGAGATCGTCCACGCGGTGGACGCCGCGTACGGGCGGCAGGTGCAGGGCGCGGTGCTGGAACGGCTGCGCGCCCAGGCCCCCGCCGCCGGGCTGCGCCTGGAGTCCGAGCAGGTCACCGAGGACGCCTCGGTGCGCCTGGTCTTTGCCGTGGGGGAGCGGACGGCATGAGCGAGCAGCCCCGCATCGTCGTGACCGTCGGCCCGGACGGTGCGGTCAGCGCGGAGACCCACGGGCTGTTCGGCGAGCGCTGCCTCGACTACGTCGCCGTGCTGGAGGACCTGCTGGCGGCGCGGACGGTGCGCAGCGCGTACACCGCCGACCACGGCCGGGTGGCGGCCGTCGTCGCCCAGGAGGAGCGCGATGTCGACCGCGCCTGAGGGCGGCTGGCAGCAGGGCTGGCCGGCGGCACCCGGCCCGGGCGGCCCCCCGGCCACCCCCGGCCACCCGGTCCCGCCTGGCCCGGTCGGCTGGCCCGCCGCGCCGCCCGGTGCCCCGGCCTGGCCCACCGCGCCGGATGCCTCGGCCTGGTCCGGCGCGCCGGGTACCTCGGCCTGGTCCGGCGCGCCGTCGGGCGTCTCGGCCTGGTCCGGCGCGCCGTCGGGCGTCTCGGCCTGGTCCGGCGCGCCGTCGGGCGTCTCGGCCTGGCCCACCGCGCCGGGTACCTCGGCCTGGTCCGGCGCGCCGCCGGCAGGATCGCCCGCGGCCAGCGCCTGGTGGCGGGTGCGGCACAGCTGGTGGCTGCTGCTGCCGATCCTCGGCTTCAGCTGCCTCGGCGGGTTCGGTTTCCTCTACGTCGGCGTCCGGGCGCGCCGGTCGGCGTGGTGGCTCTCCGGCATCGGCTATTTGATCGCCGGCTGGTCCGGCTTCATCGTGGTCGGCTCGCTGCCGAAGGAGAACCCGCTGACCGACTGGGCCCTCGGCGTCTTCCTGGCGTCCTGGCTGGCCAGCATCGCGCACGCCTGCCTGATCAACGCGTCCTGGCTGCGCTGGCGCGCCAACCACCGCCCCTGGTACGCCGCGCCGGGCGGCCGGTACCCGCCGGGAACCCTCGCCCCGCCGCCCGGCGCGCCCGGTTCGCCGATCACCGGCCCGGCTGGATCCGGCGTCCCGGCCGCCAACCCGGCTGGATTCGGCGTCCCGGCCGCCAACCCGGCTGGATTCGGCGTCCCGGCCGCCAACTCGGCTGGATTCGGCGTCCCGGCCCCCGCGTCGCCCGGGTTCGGCGACCCGACCTCCGGCCCGACCGGGGCGGCGCGCGAGCCCGGCTACTGGGGCGCCGGGCCGGCCGCGACACCGGTCCCGGCCACCGGGCCGGCACCCACCACCGCGTCGCCCGTCACACAGTCGGTGTCGCCGGTGTCGCCCGCCGTCCCCGGACCGTCCAGGGCGGACACGCCGGCGCAGGTGGACGTCAACACCGCCGGAGCCGAGCAGCTCGCCGCCCTGCCCGGCTTCGACCTCGCCCGGATCGCCCGGGTGCTCGCCGCCCGGGAGTCCCGCCGCGGGTTCGGCAGCCTCGCCGAGTTCGCCGCCGCCGCCGACCTGGCCCCGCACGAGTACGCCCGGCTGCGCGAGGTGCTGGTCTGCGCACCGCCGACCGGGCCGGCCGGCCATCCCGGGACGCCGCATGGACGCGTACTCGATTTCTGAGGCCGGCCCGGTGCGGCGCACCCCCGCCGGGCTGGAGCGGGTGGCCCTGGCCCGGTTCCTCGCCTCGACCCGCGCCGAGGGGCCGGGGGAGCGGACCGCGCTGTGGGTCCAGGGCTGCGCCATCCGCTGCCCGGGCTGCTTCAACCCGCAGATGTGGGCCTTTCGGGGCGGCGAACTGGTGGCGCCCGCCGAGCTGGTCGAGCGGGTCCTCGCCGCCGGTACCGAGGGCGTGACCCTGCTCGGCGGGGAGCCGTTCGACCAGGCCGCCCCGCTCGCCGAGGTGGCCGCCGGGGTACGCCGGGCCGGCCGGTCGGTCATGACCTTCACCGGCTACACCCGGGCCGGCCTGCGCCGGGCCGTCGACAGTGGTCGCGACGACGTGGCGGCCCTGCTCACGGAGACCGACCTGCTGGTCGCCGGGCCGTTCCGGGCCGACCTGGTCGACACCCGCCGCCCCTGGGTGGGCTCCACCAACCAGGAGTTCGTGCTGCGGGGCGACCGGTTCCCGGGACTGCTGGACGACCTGCCGAGCACGCCCGACCGGGTCGAGGTGATCGTCGACGCGGCCGGCCGGGTGTCGGTCAACGGCTGGGCCGAGCTGGAGGCGCTGGACGAGTTGCTGGCCTCGGTCGGCCGGCCTCAGCCGCGCCGGGCGAGCGCCGCCCGGCGGTAGCCGGCCGGCGGCAGCCGCCCTGGGGCAGCCGCCCTGCGGCGCCATGTCGCCGACATGGGGGTGTCAATGCGGGCCCGACCCCGCCATGTCGCCGACATGGTGTGGATCATGCGGCTCTGGAGATGACGAAGCCCGGCTTGACGGCGTGTGCGAGGTCGCTCGTGATCGCGATCGTCACCAGCCCGGGGCGGTTGTGTAGCTCGACGGCCTCGACCGTGCCGGCCAGTCCTCCCTGGTCGCTCTCGATCGTCACCGCGTCCCTGATCCGCAGCGGCGCGCCTTCGAGGGCGCCGGTGGCGAACACCCACGACCGCCCGGACAGCCGGTGCACGGCTTCGACGACGAGACGCGAACCGGGAACGCGCTCCACGCCGACTCCTGTCGTCCCCGCGAAGTTCTGCTTACCCGTCAGAGCAACGGCTGGGCGAGCCTTCGGAGCTCGTGCCGGCGGGCGACCTCCGCCAGTTCGGGGACGTCCCGGAAGTCGTCCCACTCGGAATCGAAGACGACGTATCCGTTGAGCGCCTCGATCAGCATATGTTCCCCGTTGAACAGCAACACACCGTCGCCGCCGAAGTGATCGAGAATGCCGAGTACGGAGTCCACCATTGCCCGGACGTCGGCGTAGTAGGCACCCTCGTCCGACGACGGAAGAAGTCGGTAGGTAACGGTGACCCGGTGCGTGAAGCCGAGGAGCGGCGCGATCGGATCCTGGTCCGCCGGATCTTCCAGCCGAATCAGGTCGACGTGCATTCTGTCTCGTCGCAGGAATCGGGGAGTCACCGTCTCTGCGTCCAGGGCGCGCGCCAGGAACTGAGCCAAGTGCTCCGGGTGCGCCGTGGTTGAGGCATGGAAATCGAATTCGTCCGCCATCGTCAGACCCCGCCATCGAATGGATAGAAGTCGTGCACAACGCCGCCCTGAATCACCTTGATCTCCTTCAGGTCGGGTACGGGGCGCCGCTCCAGGAGTCGCCGCAGCTCGGCGGTACCCACAGTCGTGTCGTCAAGATTCAGGACGATGCGGTCCGCCTGGCCACTGGCAACCTTACGATTGATCTTGCTCCGAACCTCGTCAACGTTCGGCGTTGCCGGCGAATAGCAGTCGAAGTACTCGCCCTCGACCAGATAGTCGGGGTTCTTGCCGTTGGCCCGTGGCGGCGGGTTCTGCAGCACGTCGTAGCCGTGTTGGGACAGGGCGTCCGCCGACTCGTTCTCCCGCACCCTACCCCGGTCCTGGAGCTTTCCGGGGCGGGCGGGTGACGTGCGGTCGCCACGAGGCAGCCGGTTGGGATCAGGGGACCAGCGATGGGCTGGTGCCGGCCGACGTGCGGGGGCGGGAGCCGAGGTCGTCGTGGGTGGGGTGGTGGGGTCGTGGCGGGCGAGGCGGCGTAGTTCCTCCTCCAGCCGGCCGAGTACGCCGTCCAGCCGGCGCAGCATCGGGGCGACCCGGCGCAGGCTGCCGACCAGCCCGGTGAGCAGCCGGGCGATCTTCGCGGCCCAGCGCGCGGCCAGCGTGGAGACCTGGGCGACGACCCAGGGGGTGCCGGCGCCGAGGGTGCCGCCGGCGATGGCCAGCCACTCCCACAGCCGTACGGCGAGCACCGAGACGAAGTCGGCGATCAGGTCGCGCACGAGTTCCCGGACCAGCGCGACCACCAGCCCCGTACCGGTGGTGACCAGGGCGAGCGCGTCCGCCCCGGCGGCCATCGTGGCCAGCGCCTCGCGTTGCCGCCCGGCGTGCGCCCGGTACGCGGTGGCGGCCCCGCCCGACCAGGCTGCCAGGTCGGTGGCGACGGCCGCGTCCAGGTCGGCCGCCGTGGAGCGCAGCGCGGCGGCCACGTTGGACCAGGTGCCGGCGTACGCCTCGACCTGGTCGGGGTCGCCCGCCAGCCAGTCGAGCGCGTCGGAGAGCGGCTTGAGGTGCAGCAGCAGCCGGCGCGCCAGCGGCGAGCCGGCATCGGCGTACGGGAGATGCCAGTCGTACCAGTCCCTGCCGTCGCCCACCCGGCAAGCCTGCCAGCCCCCGGCGACCGGGAGAAGGACGACGCCGGGGCACGAACGGCGCGACGCGACGGAAACGTTACCTCGGTCCGGCGGAGGGTGACCGCGGCTGGTTCACCCGGCGGCGGTAACGTCGGCGGTGGGCTCGGGGAGGTGGGCGTGGCACGGGGTGGGGTGTTCTGCGTCGAGGGGCAGTGGCACCGCGACCTCAACGAGCGGGGCTCGGTCCTGCCGACGCTGGAGCTGCTGGAACGGCTCGGGAAGATCCGCTTCATCCACAAGGACGCGGCCACCCGGGACGAGCTGTTCTACTTCCTCGACCGCTGGCTGCTCAAGCAGTACGCCGACTACCGGGTCGGCTTCTTCGCGATGCACGGCGAGCCGAGCCGACTCCGCCTCACCGACTGGGACTCGGTCGAGCTGGCCGACGTCGCCGAGCTGATGGCCGGTCGCTGCGACGGCCGACGGCTCTACTTCGGCAGCTGCTCGGTGCTGCGGGCGTCCGACGCCGCGCTGCGCGAGTTCCTCGACGTGACCGGGGCGGCCCTGATCTGCGGGTTCACCCGGGATGTCGACTGGGTGGAGTCGGCCGCGTTCGAGACGGTGCTGCTCGACGTGCTCGCCAACGGGCACCGGCACAACGCCGCCGAGCTGCGGATGGGCTCGGCGCACTGGGCGCCGCTGGCGGCGTACCTGGGTTTCCGGGTGATCTACGCCAACGGCCGGGCCTGGCGTCCGCCCGCCCGCCCGCGGGTGCCCGCCCAGGCCACGGGCCGGGCCGCCACGGGGCAGCGCTGAGGCCGGGGGCCGGTGATCTCCACGTATCCCGAGCGGGCCAAGGTGGCGAGCATCCGGCGGGATCCCGGGTCTCGGCTGCTCTCCGAGGGCTGGAACGGCGCGTGGGCGCAGGTCGACGGCGCCGCTTTCTCCCCGCCGGCCGGCGGCCTCAGTACGCGGCGGTGAAGCGCATGTTCTCGAAGCGCGGGCGCTCGATCTCGTCGACGACGGCGACCGCCAGGTCCTCGTAGCTGAGCACCGACCGGCCCTGTTCGTCGGTGACCGGCTGGTCGGTGCCGGTGCGGTAGTGGCCGGTCCGCTCGCCCGGATGGAACTCCAGCGGCGGCGGGGAGAGGTACGTCCAGGTCACCCCGTCGGCCGATGCGCGGTACAGGGCCAGCGCGTCGGCCTGGCCCAGCGCCGCGTCCCGGTACTCCGCCGGGAAGTCCGGCTCCTCGAGGTACGGGGTGCCCTTCGGGGTCAGCAGGGTCGCCCCGCCGCCGACGTGGATGATCCGGGGCGGATTCGGCTGGTCCCGCAGCACCGTGACCAGGGTCTCCGCCGCCTCCCGCCAGAGCGACCGGTCGCCGCCGCCGACCGCCACCACCATCGCGTCGGCCTCCGCGGCCAACTCCCGTACGCTCCGCCCGGAGGTGGCGTCCCCGGTGACCACCCGTACGCCGGCCGGGAGGTAGCTCGTCGCCTCCGGGCGGCGCACCGCCGCGGTCACCCGGTGGCCACGGCTCACCGCCTCGGCCGTGATGCGCGAACCCGCCGTGCCTCCGGCACCGAACACCACGATGTCGCTCACCTGACCGCCTCCCGCGCCCGGTCGGGCCTGGCCCGACGTCGCCCGCCTCCCAGGCTATGAAGTGCGCCGGGGCCTCGGGCGCGAACGGCGATCCCGGCCGGGCGGGACCCGTTCGGACCGGCGAACGGGACTCAGTCGACCAGGGCGGAGTAGACGAGCTGGCGCAGCTGGGGCCGCAGCGGGTAGGTGCTCGACGGCATGAGCTGGGTGAACAGCAGCGCCGTGACCTCCTCCACCGGGTCGACCCAGAACGCGGTGCTGGCCAGGCCACCCCAGTAGTACTCGCCGACGCTGCTCGGCACCCGGGCCGGGACCGGATCCTGCACCACCGCGAAGCCGAGGCCGAAGCCGATGCCGTCCAGCACCGTCTCGGAGAAGCCCTCGGGGGAGAACGAGGCCAGGTCGCGCCCGTCGGGCAGGTGGTTGCGGGTCATGAAGCGCACCGTGCGGGGGCCCAGCAGCCGGACGCCGTCCAGCTCGCCGCCGCGCAGCAGCATCTGGGTGAACCGGTGGTAGTCGGCGGCCATGGAGATCAGGCCGGCCCCGCCGGAGTGCCACGTCGGCTCGGCCAGCGCGGCCCGGCCGAACGTGTCGGCCCGGAACGCCTTCCCCGTCGCCGGGTGCGGGGCGTACAGGGCGGCCAGCCGCTTGGCGTCCGCCTCGTCGACCCACCAGCGGGTGTCCGTCATGCCCAGCGGGCGGAAGATCCGCTCGGCGAAGAACGCGTCCAGCCGCTGCCCGGAGACCACCTCGACCAGCCGGCCGAGCACGTCCGTGGAGACGCCGTAGTTCCAGCTGCTGCCCGGCTGGAACAGCAGCGGCAGCCGGGCCAGCCCCTCCGAGGCGGCGGCCAGGTCGGCCCCGGCGGGCACGCCGAGGTCGAAGCCGGCCGCCCGGTACAGGCCGTCGACCACGGAGACCTGGGCGAAGCCGTACGTCAGGCCGGAGGTGTGGGTGAGCAGGTGCCAGATCCGGATCGGCTCGACCGCCGGCACCGTGTACGGCTTGAGCAGTGAGCCCCTGTCGTAGACCCGGACGTCGGCGAACTCCGGCAGGTAACGGCTGATCGGGTCGGTCAGCTCGATCCGGCCCTCCTCCCACAGCATCATCGCCGCGGCCGAGGTGACGGGCTTGGTCATCGAGTAGATGCGCCAGAGGGTGTCCTGCTCGACCGGCGCGCCGGCCTCCAGGTCGCGCATCCCGTACGTCGAGGAGTGGGCGATCTCGCCGCGGCGGGTGACCACGATCTGCCATCCGGCGAGCCGGCCGTCGTCGACGTACCCGCGGAAGTGCTCGTCGATCCGCGCCAGCCGGACGGGGTCGAAGCCGATGCGGTCCGGGTCGATGCTGGGTGCGACGCTCACGCCCAGAAAACTACTAGCCGGTACGCCCCGGAAGGAAGGGCGTCGGTGTCGGTGGCCGTCACTAGGCTGGCCGGATGCCGGAGCCGACCGAGGACGCCACGTTCCGCCACGAGGACTGGTACGGCGAGGAGCTGGCCGACCGGCACTTCGTCCGCTGCGAGTTCTTCCACGTCGACCTGACGGAGGCGGTCAGCCGGGGCGCGGTCTTCACCGGGTGCACCTTCGGCAACGTGGCGTTCAACGCCTCCCGGCACACCGACTCGGCCTTCACCCGCTGCGTGTTCAAGCGGTGCAACTTCTTCGAGGCCGAGTTCACCGGCTGCAAGCTGGTCGGCAGCAGCTTCGCCCAGTGCGACCTGCGCCCGCTGCGCGTCGACGGCGGGGACTGGTCGTTCGTGGCCCTGCCGGGCGCCGACCTGCGCGGGGCCCGCGTCACCGACGTGCGGATGCGCGAGGTGGATCTCACGGCGGCCGACCTGACGGGGGCCACGGTCACCGGCGTCGACCTGTCGGGCGCGCAACTGCACGGCTGCCGGCTCTCGGGGGCCGACCTGCGCGGCAGCGACCTCACCGCGCTCGACCCGACCGTCGTCGAGCGGGCCGGCGCGCGGGTCGACGCCGAGCAGGCCGTCGTGCTCGCCCAGGCGCTCGGCTTCCGGGTCGGCTGACCGGGCGACGAGATTCCAGGGCCGCCCCACCGGTGCCTGCCGCCCGTGCCCTGGGTGCCATGCGGGTGAGGCTGCGGCTCCGCCCGCACGGGGACAGTTTGTCCGTCACCGTGCCCGGAAGCGGCCGTACGGTCGCGCTGTCCCGATCCGTCCGTCCCCTGTGGAGGCCCTTCCGATGAGCCGCACCACCACCGCCCGCACCGTCCGTCCCGCCGGCCCGGCACGTGTCGACGACGAGCCTGGCGAGTCGCTCCGGGAGATCCCGCTGCCCCCGTACGTCACCGGGGAGGACGTGCACTTCGCGGTGCGGGCGGTGGTCGTGCACGCGCCCCGGCGCTGGTCGGGCGGGACGATCTGCCGCAACGACGCCAGCCCGCACCCGTGCCGCCTGCACCGGTGGGGCCGGCGGGTGCTCGCGCTGCGCGGGCTGCGGGCCGCCGAGATCGACGCCCTCGTCGAGCGGGGCGACCCGACCGCCGTGGTGCCCGCGCCGCACCGCCCCGGGGCCTGAGAGCCGCCGCGGGGCCGGAGAGCCGCCGGATTTGAGAACGTCGCGGGGCCGGAGAGCCGCCGCGGCGTGTCCGCGTACCCGGTGCGGGCCCGCCGCGGCGGCTCTGCGGTGCCCGGGCCCCTTCCTCCGCACCCGGAAGGGGCCCGGGCAGGTCAGCAGAGGAAGACGTCGGCCGCGTACCCGGTCGGCTCCCAGACCGTCATCCAGTCGCTGGTCGGGTCGTCGCCCACCGCGATCTGCCCGGTGACGACGATCGTGTTGCCCCCGTGCGTGCGCTCGAACGAGATCGTGCTCTCCCCGGTGGCCACCGTTTCCGCCGTACGGGGTGGCGGGGGTCGGCCGTCGAGACGGGCGGCCGTACGGGCTGGCGGGGTCAGCCGTCGAGCCGGGCGGCCGTCACCGGCCCGGCCGCCGGTTCGACGGGAGGCGCCAGGACGGCCACCGCCCTGTCGGTCACCAGGCCCCCGTCGACCAGTACCAGCCGGCGGCACCGGGGATCGCCCGTCCGGTCGGGCAGCTTCCCCGCCAGCGTCCGGACCTCTTCGGCGGAGGCGTCGTCGAGCACGAACCCCTCCGGGCGCCACGTCCCGTCCACCGTGAAGAACGCCTTGCTGTCGTTGTCCAGGTCGCCGTTGAGCACCACCGTCCGGTCCGAGCCCGTCAGGTCGCTCGACGCCTCGTTGAGCCCCCACACCTGGTACGACGCGTTGCCCTCGCGCGGGGCGTCACCCACCGCCACCCCGGTGCAACCGGCCAGCAGCGCCAGCGCCGCCACCGGCCCCAGCAGCCGTGGTACCCGCCGTCGACCCATCGCCGCCTCCCCGCGGTGCCGTCGTCCTCGCAGGGATCAGACCACGGTGGGGGCCGGTCGGTTCCGGCCGGGCGGCGGCGGATCCACCCCGCCGGCCGTCGGTCCAGCCTACGCCGCGTCGGGGCAGGTCGGAGGCGTTTCCGGCGGTACGGCGGCACGCCGCCCCGTCGATGGTGCTCTATTTGACGGATGCCCCGTCAGGGGGCACCGTAGGCAGAGACGGGGGTGCGACCTGCCCTGTTTCATACGGAGACGACCGTTTCGCCGCGTAGCCTCCCTGACGTGCCCGTACACGGGCAGAGTCCGGCTGCGCCGACCGCGATCCGAGCGACGAGGAGTCCCGCCATGCTGACCATGACCGACAACGCCGTGCTCGTCATCCGCGACCTGGCCAACCAGGAGGACGTCGCCGAGGGCGGCGGGCTGCGGATCGCGGCGGACACCGACGCCGGCTCGCTGACCATCGAGCTGGTGGCCGAGCCGGCGCAGGGCGACCAGGTGGTGGACACCCAGGGCGCCCGGATCTTCCTCGACTCGGACGCCGCCGAACTGCTCAGCGACAGCTCCGTCGACGCCACCGTCGACGACGAGGGGATCGTGCAGTTCGGCTTCACCGAGAAGCAGTAGCGGTCAGCCCGCCCGCCTGGACTCGCCGCCCCGGTGGGACCGCGCGGGCCGGCCCCGCTCGTCCCGCCACGGCCCCGGGCGGTCCTCCCGCCTCGGGCCGGCCAGCGCGCGCAGTACGTGCGCGAGGTGGTGGGACGTGCTCCAGGCGACCCAGTTCGTGCTGTGCCCCGCCCCGACCACCCGGCGGGCCCGGCGCACGATCTCGTGGTCGCCCCACGAGAAGGCGGCCCCGTCGGTCGGCCAGTGCGGCGCCGACACCAGGGTCCGGCACAGGTCGGTCATCCGGTCGTCGCCCCGGCCGCCCCGCCGCGACCAGCGGTAGACCCACCACGCCCCGTCCGCGGTGTACCGGACGGTGGGCAGCCGGTCCCCTCCCGCGTCCGCGCCGGGCACCGCGCAACCGACCCCGTAGTCGCCGAACCCGACGCCCAGGTCGGCCAGCCGCCGCCAGAGCAGCCAGTCCCAGCGCTCCAGGCGTACCGGCTCGTCGGTGGGCAGCCGGGACAGCGTCGGCGGCAGCCCGCCGGCCGCCACCGTCACCGTCCGCCAGGCGTGCCGCCGGGCCCAGTCCGCCAGCCGCCGTACGCGCGCCTCGGCCTGCCGCACGTCGGCCGCGCAGCAGACGTCCCCGAGGTCGACCAGCAGCTCGCACTGCTCCGGCACCAGTCGGCTGAGCCGCCAGATCCGCTCCACCGCGGCCGTGGCCGCGTCCGGGCCCGAGCGGTCGCGTCCGGGCCGCAGCCGCACCACCATCCGCCCGCCGTACGCCCGGGCCGCCAGGCCGTGCGCCGCGAGCCGGCGGTCGCTGTCCGCGAGACCCGCCACCGGCACCAGGGGTACGCCCCAGCGGACCAGTTCGCCCTCCGGCCCGTCGGGCAGCGCAGTCACGTCGACCGCCGGCACCAGGCCGGCGGGGAGCCGGGCGAGACCGTCCGGAATGGAAGGATTCACGATGGACACGTCGAGAACCGGAGCGAGCAGGGGTGCCGTGGCACCGTCGACATGACACAGTGCCTCGAGCTCGCCCCGCCGACTGGCGAGGACGGGGCGGTAGACCGGTTCCGCCACCCGGCCCCCGTGGGCGGGCACCATACCTCAGCGTACCGACCAGATCACGCCGACCACAGTGCTTGCCGAAAATGCCCGGCCGTCCCGGCAGGACCCTGGTTACCATCCCCGGATGCCCGAGGCCCCGCACCGCTACCGTTCCCCGGACGAGGACAGCGCGCGCTGGCTCGGCTTCCCGTTCCGCGACGGCGACATCGTCATCAGCACCCGCTCCAAGAGCGGCACCACCTGGATGCAGATGATCTGCGCCCTGCTGGTGTTCGGCACGCCCGACCTGCCGGCCCCGCTGCCGCACCTCTCGCCGTGGCTGGACTGGCTGGTGGAGCCCCGCGACGAGGTGTACGCCCGGCTCGCGGCGCAGCGGCACCGCCGGTTCGTCAAGACGCACACCCCGCTCGACGGCGTCCCACTCGACCCCCGGGCGCACTACGTGGTGGTGGCCCGGCACCCGCTCGACATGGCGGTCTCCCTGTGGCACCAGGCTGGCAACCTGGACCGCGTACGGATGGCCGAGCTGACCGGCCGGCCGAGGCCGGAGGGGCCGCCGGCCCCGCGTACGCCCCTGGCCGAGTGGTTGCCGCGCTGGGTGGACCGGGAGGTCGACCCGCGCGAGGAACTGGACTCGCTGCCCGGGGTGCTGTGGCACCTGGCGGACGCCTGGTCCCGCCGCGACCGGCCCAACGTCACCCTGGTGCACTACGACGACCTGGTCGCCGACCTGCCCGGGCAGATGCGTGCCCTGGCCCGCAGGCTCGGCGTCGAGGTGCCCGAGGCGCGCTGGCCGGAGCTGGTCGAGGCCGCCACCTTCGAGCGGATGCGCCGACGGGCGGACCAGCTCGCCCCTGACCCGGCGGGCGTGCTCAAGGACCGCTCCGCCTTCTTCCGGCGTGGCGGCTCCGGCCAGGGCCGGGAGCTGCTCGACCCGGCCGCGCTGGCCCGCTACCGGCGGCGCACCGCCGCCCTCGCCCCGCCGGACCTGCTCGCCTGGCTCCACCGTGCCGACTGACGCCGCCCCCGTCGCGGTCACCTGACGCATGATCGTCTGTGGGTGAGCGGGCGCCCGTCGACGTGTCCTCTCCCTCGACAGCAGCCGGTCAACGCCGGCCCGCCGCCGCCGGGAGCCCGGCGGCGGCGAACCTGTCTGCGTCAGTCGTCCCCGCCGTGGTCGTCCCTGCCGTGGTCGTCCCCGGCGCGGTCGTCCGCGCTCGGGTGGTCGTCCCCGTCCCGGCCGCCGCCGTGGTCGTCGCCGCTCTGGTCGTCGCCGCTCTGGTCGTCGCCGCTCTGGTCGTCGCCGCTCTGGTCGTCGCCGCTCTGGTCGTCGGCGCTCGGGTGGTCGTCGCGGCTTGCGCTTCCGCGGCGGTCGTCGGAGCCGCCGCCGCGACGGTCGTCGGCCGCCTCCCGCCTGATTCGCCCGATCGCGCCCGTGGCCCGGTCGACGTCGACCTCGTACGTCTTGCTGCCGGCCACGACGTCCACCCGCCACACCGACCGGCCGTGCTCCGACTCGGCCTCGATCCTGACGATCCGGCCGCCGCCCGTCGCGGCGAGCGCGAGCTGGCCGGCCCGGTCCCGGCTCACCTGACCGGCCACCGGGGCACCGGTCGTCGTACCGGTCGACCGGTCTCCGCCCGGCGTGTAGTCTCCGCCCGGCGTGTCGTCGGTCGTCGCGGCCACCGCCGTCAGGGCGGTACCGCCGGCCGGCCGGTCGGTGCGGTCCGCCGCGCCCACGCCGAGAGCCGCGCCGGTGATCGCCAGCGCGGCCGCCCCGCCGATCGCCGCCAGGAGCCGGTCGGCCGGCCTGGGCGGTTCCGGCGGCCACGGCCCCTCGTTGTCACCGGGCTGGGCAGGCCCGGGCCGGGCGCCCCGGGCGACCCCCGTTCCGTGCACTGTGGAGCTGCCCGCACAACCGGGGCAAGCTCCGGCGAACGCGCTCCGCCCGCTTCCCACCTCGGCGCCTCGACGCGACGACCCGACCCCGACACCGAACGGACGAGTGGAGACTCCCGGCTCTACACCACTCCACGGGACGCGACCGCGGTGGCGCCGAGGCCGGCGATGACGCGGCTCGTTCCTTCACGACCGGTGGCCTCCGGGCCCTGTTGGTACGTGGGAGCGTGGGCGGGGCAGCTCCACAGCGCCCGAGACGGATACTCTCCAGCCGCCAGCCGCCAGCCGCCAGCCGCCAGCCGCCAGCCGCCAGCCGCCAGCCGCCAGCCGCCAGCCGCCAGCCGCCAGCCGCCAGCCGCCCCGCCGTACGGGATGTGCCAGACCTCGGTGAGCAGCACCCGTTTGGTCACCACCTGGCCCGCGCGGACCGCGAGGTGGTGCAGCAGGTCGAACTCCCGGGGCGTCAGCTCCACCGCGACCCCGTCCAGGGTGACCTGCCGCGACCGGGGGGTCGATCCGCAGCCCGCCGACGGCCAGGGTCGGGTCGCCCTCGGCGGTGGCGGCGGCCCGGCGCAGCACGGCCCGGACCCGCGCGTCGAGCTGGGCGGCGGTGAACGGCTTGACCACGTAGTCGTCGGCGCCGGCGTCGAGGACCCGGACGATCTCCGTCTCGTCGTCGCGCGCGATGGCCACGATGACCGGCACCGCGCTGACCGCGCGCAGCATCCGCAGCAGTTCACGGCCGTCCAGGTCGGGCAGCCCGAGATCGAGTACGACCAGGTCCGGCCGTTCGTCGAGGGCGTCGCGCAGGCCGTCCAGCGCGGTCGACGCGGCGGCGACCGCGTGCCCCCGCTCGCGCAGCGCCCGTAACCCGGGACCGGGGGATATTGGGGGCATGGGCCGTCACCCGTTCCTCGCCGTCGTCGGCTGGCTGGTCACCGTCGCGGTGGCCACCGTCGTCGGGTTGGCCGCGATCCCGCTGGTCGGGGACAGCATCACCGGCACGCCCGGCGGGGTGCGCAGCGCTCGGGACGTCGCCGAGACCCTTGCCTCACCCGTGCCGTCGCCCGCCACGTCGGGCGCGGGTGCGTCCCCGTCCGCCGGTCCCGCCCCGACGGGCACCACCGCGGCCCCCGGCGCGACGCGGCAGTTCTCCGCGAGGGGCGGCAGCGCGGTCGCCGAGTGCGGTCCGGCCGGCGTACGGCTGGTCTACTGGACCCCCGCGCAGGGCTACCGGGCCGCCGAGGTGGAGCGCGGGCCGGGCCACGAGGCGAAGGTCCGGTTCGTCGGGCCGGACGGCCGGTCGGAGCTGAAGGTGCGCTGCGCCGGCGGGCACCCGGTGCTCGACGACTGACCGCGCGTCGGCGGCCGGCGGAAACGGGCGCACGGCGCCGCCCCGACCCTGAGGTCGTAACGTCGCCGCGCTCCGGCCGTCTCCCGCCGTCGCAGCCACCCGGCGGTACGCCAGCGGGGACTTGGCTCGACCGGCCGCGCGGGCCGGTCGATGCTGTCGATGCCCGGTGTGTCCGGGTCCAAACCTCCGAACAGTGGGGAATTCCACCATCTGCGGTTACCGGCGTGACGCGCGCCGCCGCCGGGTATGTGCGCGCCATGGAGCATTACACGATCGCGACCGTGGCCGAGAAGAGCCCGGACTTCCGGCGGGCGCGGAAATCCACGAGGGGATCGACCAGATCCTGACGTTCGTCAGCGGCACCGGCGAGGCCCGGGTCGCCGGCGCGAAGAAGGCGGTCGCCCAGGGGGACCTGGTGGTGGTGCCGGCCGGCACGAAGCACAACTTCGTCAACACCGGCCCGAACCCGCTGGTCCTCTACACCGTGTACGGCCCGCCGGAGCACGCCGACCAGGCGGTGCACCGGACGAAGGAGGAGGCCGACGCGGCGGAGGCGGCCGGCGAGGACGAGCCGCCGACCGCGTGACGGGCCGCCCAGGCCGCCGGGCGCCCCCGGTCAGGCCACCACCGGTACGGCAGAGACGTCCACCGTCTCCGGGTACTTCAGCCCCGCGCCCGTGTTGAGCACCACCACCCGCTCGCCGGCCCGGATCCACCCGCCGGCGCGCAGGTGCCGGGCGGCGGTCAGGCAGGCCGCCCCCTCGGGACACAGCAGCAGCCCCTCGTCGGCGCCGAAGTCCCGCAGGTCGGCCAGGATCTCCGCGTCGTCCACCGCGATCGCCGTGCCGGCGCTGGCCCGCAGCGCGGACAGGACCAGCTCGTCGCCCAGCGGCGCCGGCACGGTGATGCCGAACGCCACCGTCCGCGCGTCCACCCACGGTTCGGCCCGCTCGTCCCCGTTGGCGAACGCCCGGACGATCGGCGCGCAGCCGGTCGACTGCACCGCCACCAGCCGGGGCAGCTGGTCGCCGATCCAGCCCAGCTCGCGCAGCTCCAGCATCGCCTTGTGGATGGCGATCAGCCCCACCCCGCCGCCGGTCGGATAGATGATCACGTCGGGCACCTGCCAGCCGAGCTGCTCGACGATCTCGTACCCCATCGTCTTCTTGCCCTCCAGCCGGTAGGGCTCGCGCAGCGTGCCGGCGTCGAAGATCGCGCCGCCGGAGGACGCCACCAGGGCGGCGATGTGCCGGCCGGCGTCGCTGATCAGCCCGTCGACCAGGCGCAGGTCGGCGCCGGCGGCCAGCACCTCGCGGCGGCAGATCGCCGGCGCGTCCAGTGGCATGGCGATGGTCGCCCCGATCCCGGCCCGGGCCGCGTACGTCGCCCAGGCCGCGCCCGCGTTGCCGTTGGTCGGCATGGCGATCCGGGTCGCGCCCAGCTCGCGGGCCCGGCTCACCCCGACCGCCGCCCCCCGCGCCTTGAACGAGCCGGTCGGGGTCAGCCCCTCGTCCTTGACGATCAGGTCGGGGATGCCGATCCGGGCGCCGTACGCCGGGGCGCGCAGCAGCGGCGTCCAGCCCTCGCCCAGCGTGGTGACGTACCGGGGGTCGGCCACCGGCAGCAGCTCGCGGTAGCGCCACAGGTCGGCCGGGCGCAGCATGAACCGTTCCGGCATGACGGTGTCGGCGACCGCCGCCAGGTCGTAGCGGGCCAGCAGGGGCGAGCCGCACTGGCACAGGTTCTGCGGCTCCGTCGCCGGGTACGCCCGGCCGCAGCGCGGGCACTCCAGGTGCGTCAGGTACACGTGCCTGCTCCTCGCATCCTCAGCTTGCGTCGATGCTCAGCCAGTTCCGGCTGCGGCGGCCCGGCTCGTACGCCGAGTCCAGCCGCTTCGCCACCACCCCGGGCAGCCCCTGTTCGCGGCCGGCCCGCAACGCGTCCGCCCCGGCGGCGGGGAACCACGGCGGAGTCTG
This sequence comes from Micromonospora sp. NPDC048830, assembly GCF_043198215.1. NCBI lineage: Bacteria > Bacillati > Actinomycetota > Actinomycetes > Micromonosporales > Micromonosporaceae > Micromonospora > Micromonospora sp. NPDC048830. The sequence continues at coordinate 87,103 of NZ_JBICUP010000020.1, read as the reverse complement.
CCAGTGCGCCCCGGCCAGCGCCAGACCGTCGAGCAGTTCGCGGCGCTGCGCGTACGGCACCTCGACGCTGGACACGCCCTCCAGCCAGAGCAGGTCGAAGACCAGGTACTGCCCGGTCGCGCCGGCGCGAGCGCCGGTGCCCGGCCGGGCCGGCCGGACCCGGCCCCGCCGGTCGATGTCGACCAGCACGCCGTCCAGGACCGCCTCCGTCGGCGCCAGCTCCTCGGCCAGCTCGCGCAGCCACGGGTACGCCCCGGTGACGTCGGCGTCGGCGTCGTCGATCAGCCGCAGCCGGCCGCCGGAGACGTACGCCGCGGCCCGGACGCCGTCCCAGCGCAGCTCGTACCCCCAGGCCGCCTCGTCGCGGGGCAGCCGGGCGGCCCGCGTCGGGCGCATCGGGCGGACCAGTTCCGGCATGCTCGTCCAGCCCGGCGGCGCGGGGTCGGTGCGGCGGACCATCCAGTCCCGGCCGCCGGTGGCGAACAGGACGTACCGGCCGGAGCTCCGCTTCCCGTCGAGGACCACGACCACCTCGTCGTCGCGCCACTTCTCCGCGCGGTACGTCCCGGTGTCGTGGATGGTCATCCGGCCCCCGCCGTACTCGCCGGCCGGGATCTCGCCGTGGAAGGTGAGGTACTCCATCGGGTGGTCCTCGGTGTGCACGGCGAGGTGGTTGCGGCCCGGCTCCCGGGGCAGGCCGCGCGGCACCGCCCAGGACGCCAGCACGCCCTCGTGCTCCAGCCGCAGGTCCCAGTGCAGCCGGCGGGCGTGGTGCTGCTGGATGACGAACCGGGGCCTGCGCCGGCCCGCCCGCCCCGGCGCGGGCGTCCGCTCCGGCAGCGGCTCGGGGGTACGCTTCGCGTCCCTCCGGCGCCGGTACTCCTCCAGCCGGTCGGCCATCCCCGCATTCTCCGGTACGCGGTGCCCCCCGGCATCGCCGACCGTCCGGTTCGTGCCGTTCCGAACGCTTCCGTCGTTGGGCGGGCCCGGGGGCATGTCGGATGCGATCGGGGGTAGAACCGCCGGCATGACGAGCGTTGACCAGCTCACCGTCCCACTCGCCGGCGACGTCCGGATGCCGCTGCTCGGCTTCGGCACCTGGCAGGCCACGGGCCAGGCCGGCTACGACGCCGTGCTCGCCGCCCTCGACGCCGGCTACCGGCACATCGACACCGCCACGATGTACGGCAACGAGCGGGAGGTGGGCCGGGCGGTCAGGGAGAGCGGGGTGCGCCGGGAGGACCTCTTCATCACCACGAAGCTGCCGCCGGAACGGGTGGGCCGGGAGCGGGAGACCATCGAGGAGAGCCTGCGCGCCCTCGACACCGACCACGTCGACCTGTGGCTGATCCACTGGCCGCCGGCCACGCCCGGGGACAGCATTCCCACCTGGCGGGAGCTGCTGGCGGCCCGGGACGAGGGGCTGGCCCGCGCGGTCGGGGTCAGCAACTACAGCGTCAGCCAGATCGACGAGCTGATCCAGGCCACCGAGGAGACCCCGGCGGTGAACCAGATCCGCTGGAGCCCCACCCTGTACGACCGGCGGACGCACGCCGCGCACCGGGACCGGGGTGTCGTGCTGGAGGGCTACAGCCCGTTCAAGACCAGCGACCTGTCGGATCCGGTGCTGACCCGGATCGCTGCCGCGCACGACGCGTCCCCGGCGCAGGTGGTGCTGCGCTGGCACATCGACCACGAGATCGTGGTGATCCCCAAGTCGGTGACGCCGGAGCGCATCCGCGCCAACTTCGACGTCTTCGGCTTCTCGCTGACGGCGGAGGAGATGCGCGACATCGACGCCCTCGGCCGGTAATCAAGTACACGTACCTGATCCGGACGGACAAGCCGGTCGCGGTCAAGACGGAGAAGCGGCAGAACGACGGCTCCTACAGCGTCGAGTACACGCTGCACGACGGCCTGTTGCGCCCCCGCCAGGTGCAGACCCAGGGGCCGGACGGCACCCGGATGATCGCCGACACCTTCTACACCGCCACGGGCAAGCTCGACAAGACCTACACCCGCTCGGGCCAGCTCGCCACCGTCACCGACCCGGCGGGCAACGTCTGGCGGCACGAGTACGACCACGACGCGGCCGGCAACACGACCGTGCGTACGAAGGTGGGCGCGGACCAGACGCTGGAGTGGGACGCCGAGGGCAACCTCGAGTCCGTCACCAACGCCGACGGCAAGAAGACCAGCTTCCTGTACGACGTCGACGGCTCGCGGATGCTCCGCAAGGAGCCGGACGCGACCACCCTCTACCTGCCGGGGATGGAGATCCGGCTCAACCACACCACCCGCGCGACGGACGCCACCCGCTACTACGCGCTGCCCGGTGGGGCGACGATCGTCCGCAAGGTCAACGGGCTGCACCACGTCGCCAACGACCACCACGGCACGGGCCAGGCGACGGTCGACGAGCAGGCCAGCGGCGGCGTTGGGTAGCCGTGCGATGCGGGGCCCGCCGGCCGCTGATCAGAATGGGACGAAGGGCTCTACCGTGCACTCATCGCACCGAGTAGTCTCTTGCCTTCAACGCGTGCCTCACCCCTCCCGGAGGCGTACACCACCATGCGTGGCTCCCCCCTGCGCATCCTCGTCGTCGGTGCGGGCATCGCCGGGCTGGCCGTGGCCCGGGCGCTGCGGATGGTGGGCTTCCGGCCCGACGTCACCGAGAAGCTGCCCGCGTCGGAACTCGTCGACACCGGCCTCTATCTGCCCGGCAACGCGGCGCGGGCGCTGCGCCGGCTCGACCTGCACGACCCGGTACGCCCGCTCGGGCGGATCATTTACCGGCAACGCTTCTTCGACTCCGACGGCGTCCCGCTGTGCGAGGTCGACCTCGACGCCCTGTGGGCGGGCGTCGGCGAGTGCCGGGCCCTGCCCCGCGCCGAGCTGCACCGCGTCCTGTTCACCGGGGCCGGCGGCGCCGTCCGGCACGGCGCCGAGGTGAGCGCCATCGAGCTGCTGCCCGCGGCCGTGGCCGTCACCTTCGCCGATGGCACGGCCGCCGAGTACGACCTGGTGATCGGGGCGGACGGCCCCCGCTCGACCGTACGCTCGCTGGCCGCGCTGGGCGGGCCGCCCCGTCGGGCCGGGCAGGTGGTGTACCGGGGCGTCGTGCGGGGCGGCCCGCCGGTCACCGAGTGGACCGCGCTGCTCGGCCAGCGGTCGGGCTTCCTCGTGGTGCCGCTGGGCGCCGGGCGGCTCTACTGCTACGCCGACGAGGCGGGCACCGTCGCCCCGGCGGAGCCGCTGGCCCGGCTCCGCGAGCTGTTCGGCTCGTACGGCGGGCCCGTGCCGCAGGTGCTGGAGGCGCTGGACCAGGTGCACGTCAGCGTGACCGACGAGGTCGAGCTGGGGCGCTGGTCCCGGGGGCGGGTGCTGCTCGTCGGCGACGCCGCGCACGCCACCGCCCCGACCCTGTCGCAGGGCGCGGCCATGGCGCTGGAGGACGCGGTGGTGCTGGCCGAGGCACTGAAGGGGGCCGGTTCGGTCGAGGCGGCCCTGGTCGCGTACGAGAGTCGGCGGCGTCCGCGTACCCGGTGGGTGCGGGACCGGACCCGGGACCGCAACCGAACCCGCGACGTGCCGCCGGCGCTGCGCGACCCGCTGCTGCGCGGGCGCGGCGGGCGCATCTTCGGCGAGCACTACCGGTTGCTCGTCGACCCGCTGTAGAGCGACCTTCCATCCTGCCCCGCCACCCCACGCGGTGCCCCCACCTGCGGGGGACTATCCTCCTTGCGGATGACGGCTCGCAGATAACCAGCGCGTGCCGAGCGGGACAAACCAGAACCGGAGGCCACTCGTGACCACCGTCGCACCCAAGCCGGTCGTGACCCGGCCCTGGCCGGTCCGAGAGCCGGTCAAGGGGTCGGCCCTCGCGCGGCTGCTGCGGACCACGGACGCGAAGCAGATCGGGATCATGTACATGGTCACCGCGTTCGCGTTCTTCATGATCGGTGGCCTGATGGCTCTGATCATGCGGGCCGAGCTGGCCCGACCGGGCATGCAGTTCCTGTCGCCCGAGCAGTTCAACCAGCTGTTCACGATGCACGGCACGATCATGCTGCTGTTCTTCGCGACGCCGATCGTGTTCGCCTTCGGCAACTACGTGGTGCCGCTGCAGATCGGCGCCCCGGACGTGTCGTTCCCCCGGCTCAACGCCTTCGCGTACTGGCTGTACCTGTTCGGCGGCACCATGGCCACCGCCGGCTTCATCGCCCCGGGCGGCGCGGCCGACTTCGGGTGGTTCGCGTACGTCCCGCTGAGCAACGCGCAGCACTCGCCGGGCGTGGGCGCCAACATGTGGATCGTCGGCCTGGCCATCTCCGGCCTCGGCACGATCCTCGGCGCGGTGAACATGATCACCACGATCCTGACCCTGCGCGCCCCCGGCATGACCATGTTCCGGATGCCGATCTTCACCTGGAACCTGCTGGTCACCAGCCTGCTGGCGATCCTGGTCTTCCCGCTGCTGGCCGCCGCGCTGTTCGCGCTCGCCGCGGACCGGCTGATCGGCGCCCACGTGTACGACCCGGCCACCGGCGGCCCGATGCTGTGGCAGCACCTGTTCTGGTTCTTCGGCCACCCCGAGGTCTACATCATCGCGCTGCCGTTCTTCGGCATCATCTCCGAGATCATTCCGGTCTTCTCCCGGAAGCCGATCTTCGGTTACAAGGGCCTCGTGGCCGCGACCGTCGGCATCGCCGCCCTGTCGATGAGCGTCTGGGCGCACCACATGTTCGTCACCGGCCAGGTGCTGCTGCCGTTCTTCAGCTTCCTCAGCTACCTGATCGCCGTGCCGACCGGCATGAAGTTCTTCAACTGGATCGGCACCATGTGGCGGGGCCAGATCAGCTTCGAGACGCCGATGCTGTTCGCCGTCGGCTTCCTGGTGACGTTCCTCTTCGGTGGCCTGACGGGCGTGCTGCTGGCCAGCCCGCCGCTGGATTTCCACATCTCGGACTCGTACTTCGTGGTGGCGCACTTCCACTACGTGCTCTTCGGCACCATCGTGTTCGCCGTCTTCGGCGGCATCTACTTCTGGTTCCCGAAGATGTTCGGCCGGATGCTCGACGAGCGGCTCGGCAAGGTGCACTTCTGGCTGACCATGATCGGCTTCCACACCACGTTCCTGGTGCAGCACTGGCTGGGCGCCGAGGGCTTCCCCCGCCGCTACGCCGACTACCTGCCCGACGACGGCTTCACCATGCTGAACACCATCTCCACCGTCGGCGCGTTCATCACCGGTATCTCGACCCTGCCGTTCATCTGGAACTGCTGGAAGTCGTACAAGACCGGCCCGGTGGTCGAGGTCGACGACCCGTGGGGCCACGGCAACTCCCTGGAGTGGGCCACCACCTCGCCGCCTCCGCTGCGTAACTTCGACCGGATGCCGCGCATCCGCTCCGAGCGCCCCGCGTTCGACGCGAAGTTCCCGGAGTTGGCCGCCGGCGGCCAGAGCCTGGCCGGGCCGCCGGAGGGCGGCGCCAAGCCGCTGACCAGCGAGGCCGACGGTGGCGCCAGCTACCAGGAGGACACCGCGAGCAACGCCGACCGGCGCTGACCGACCGCTACGACGGGCGCCGCACCCCACTGGGGGTGCGGCGCCCGTTGCCGTGTTCCACCCTTCTCCCCGCGTGCCTTCTCCCCGTGCCCTTCCTCCGGTCCCATGCCCTTCCTCCGGTCCCGGTCCCGGCCCCGGGTCGAGGTCCCGACCCCGGGTTGAGGCCGCAACTTCCCGGAAGTTGTCGCCTTTCCGGCCGGTCGAGGCCGCAACTTCCCGGAAGTTGCGGCCGCCGGGCGCGTGGCGCCGGTTGGACGCCGAGACCGTCCCGGTGCGGCCGCCGGGCCCGTGGCGCGAGACCGCCACGGTGCGGGCGGAGGGCAGCGGCGCCGGGGTGGGCGAGTGTCTGGACCGGGAGTTGTGGTCGCCGGGCCCGTGGCGCCAGGGCAGCGGCGCCGGGGTGGGCGAGTGTCTGGACCGGGAGTTGTGGTCGCCGGGCCCGTGGCGCCAGGGCAGCGGCGCCGGGGTGGGCGAGCGTCTGGACCGGGAGTTGTGGTCGCCGGGCCCGTGGCGCCAGGGCAGCGGCGCCGGGGTGGGCGAGCGTCCCGGGGAGCCGTCAGCCGGTCAGCGGGGCCGTCAGCCGGTCAGCGGGGCCGGCTCCGGTGTCGGGGCGGGCTCCGGAGCCGGGGCGCGGCGGCGGCGCAGCTCGGCGGGGAGCACGGCGGCGGTGACCAGCACGCCGATCACGCCGATGACCACGAATCCCCACAGCGGCGCGCTGGCGTCGATCACCGCGCCGGCCAGCGGGGCGCCCAGCGCGACCCCGACCGTCACGGCCGAGCCGTGCAGGCCCATCGCCTCGCCGCGCACGGCGGCCGGGGCCAGCCGGCTGACGGCGTCGGCCGTGGCGGCGATGCACGGCGCGCAGAGCATTCCGGCCGGGACCAGGGCCAGGCCGAGCAGCCACCAGTGGGAGCCGCCCAGCCCGATCGGGATGGTGCACAGGCTCAGCGCGGCCACCAGGGCCAGCGGCGGCACGGCGCGGCTCACCGCCCCGTACGCGAAGCCGCCCACCAGCGACGCGGCAGCCCACCCGGCGAGGACCGCGCCCGTCCAGCCCACCTCGCCGCCGGCGCGCAGCACGGCGACGACCGCGACGTCGGTGCCCCCGAGCACGAGGGTGGCGGCGAGGCTGACCGCCAGGACGGCGAGCAGCCGGGGCGTGATCCACTCACGGCGGGGCACCCGGCGCGGCTCGCGGGCCGGCTCGTCCGCCTCCCGCACGGGCGGGTTCATCAGCCACAGCGTGATCCCCGAGGCGACGATGCCGGCGCCGACCGCGTACAGGGTGAACCGGGACGACACCGTCGTGCACAGGGCCACGGCGAGCGCCGGCCCGACCATGAACGACAACTCCACCGACATGGAGTCCAGCGCGTACGCCGGGCGGCGCCGTTCCGGCGGCACGAGCGCGGCGACCGACTGGCGGATCACCGAGAACAGGGGCAGGGCGAGCAGCCCCGCGACGAACGCGGCGGGCAGCAGCAGCGGGTACGGCAGCGCGGGCGCGGTGGACCAGAACACGCCCTCGGCGACCGTGGTGAGGACGAGGACCGGCCGCAGGCCGCGCCTGTCCACCAGCCGGCCGAGCAGCGGGCCGCCGATCGCGGCGCCCACGGTCATGGCCGCGCCGACCAGGCCCGCCGCCCCGTACCCGCGGCCGAGGTCGAGCACCACGTGGAAGGTGATGGTGATCCCGGTCGCGGTGAGCGGGATGCGGGCGAGCACGGACACCAGCAGCAGCGACCGGAGTCCGGGCAGGGCGAGCGCCTGCCGGTAAGGCTTCATGTTCACGACGGTGGAGTACCTCCGGTCGCCATCCTCGACCCCCGGCACGACACCCGCCAGCCGTTTACCGCGTCAGGCGGCCCTGATCACCGCCTGCCCGCGCATCGCCACTCCCGCACCCTCCATGGCGCGCAGCGCCACGTCGGTGGTCTCCGGGGCCACGGCGGCGGTGAGGTCGAGCAGCACGGTGGTGGCGAACCCCGCCCGGGCCGCGTCCAGGGCGGTGGCCCGCACGCAGTGGTCGGTGGCGATGCCGACGACGTCGACCGTGTCGACGCCGTGCCGGCGCAGCCAGTCGGCCAGGCACTCGCCGTCGGCGGCGTGCCCCTCGAAGCCCGAGTACGCCGCGGCGTACTCGCCCTTGTGGAAGACCGCCTCGACGCGGCTGGTGTCCAGCTCGGGGTGGAACTCCGAGCCGGGCGTGCCGACCACGCAGTGCGCGGGCCAGCACTCGACGTAGTCCGGCGGGTCGCCGAAGTGCGCCCCCGGGTCGACGTGGTAGTCCTTGGTGGCCACGACGTGGTCCCAGCGGTCGGGCTCGGCGGCGAGCAGCCGGGAGATCCCGGCGGCCACGCCGGCCCCGCCGGCCACGGCGAGGGACCCGCCCTCGCAGAAGTCGTTCTGCACGTCGACGATGATCAGCGCGTTGCCCACGGGGGTGCTCCTTCGGGGGAGTGGAGTCAGGCGGCGGGGACGACCGTGACCGGGATCGCCGGGTCACCGGCCGAGAGCTTCAGGCCCTCCCAGGGGATGGAGATCAGGCACTGCCGCAGGTGCTCCCGCGACTCGTCCAGCGTGGGCAGCGTGACCGGATCGCCCGCGACGACGTACGACCGCTGGAGCAGCCGGTCGTGGGGCTGCCGGTCCGGTACGCCCTGCGGGACGACGACCTCCTCCGTGGCGGTGCCGGTCGGCTTGTGCCGGCGGACGGCGACCTTGCGCCCGCCGATGGTGGCCTTGTGCTCGGAGCGCTTCACGACCGGCTGGCCCGCCACCTCGACCAGTTTGTAGACCAGGCCGGCGGTGGGCGCGCCGGAGCCGGTGACGACCGCGGTGCCGGCGCCGTACATGTCGACCGGCTCGGCGGCGAGCGCGGCGATGGCGTACTCGTCGAGGTCGCCCGAGACGACGATCTTCGTCTCGGTGGCGCCGAGGGAGTCGAGCAGCTCGCGGGACTGCTGGGCGATGACCGCGAGGTCGCCCGAGTCGATCCGGACGGCCCGCAGCTCGGGCCCGGCCACCTCGATCGCGGTGCGGATGCCCTGGCTGATGTCGTACGTGTCGACCAGGAGCGTCGTGTCCTTGCCGAGCGTGGCGACCTGCGAGGCGAACGCCGCCCGCTCGTCGTCGTGCAGCAGCGTGAACGCGTGCGCGGCGGTGCCGGCGGTCGGGATGGCGTACCGCTCGCCGGCGGCCAGGTTGGAGGTGAACCGGAACCCGGCCAGGTACGCGGCGCGGGCGGCGGCCACCGCCGCCTCCTCGTGGGCGCGCCGGGAACCCATCTCGATCAGCGTCCGGCCGCGGGCCGCGGTGACCATCCGGGCGGCGGCCGCGGCGACGGCGCAGTCGTGGTTGAGCACGGACAGCACCAGCGTCTCCAGCACCACGCACTCGGCGAAGCCGCCGGAGACGGTGAGGATGGGGGAGCCGGGGAAGAACAGCTCGCCCTCGGCGTACCCGTCGACGTCGCCGGTGAAGCGGTACCCGGCCAGCCACTCGGCGGCCCGGTCGTCGACGACGCCGGTGCGGCGCAGGAAGTCGATCTCGGCGGGGGAGAACCGGAAGTCGCGGATCATCTCGACCAGCCGGGCCGTGCCGGCGACCACGCCGTACCGGCGCCCGGTGGGCAGCCGCCGGGTGAACACCTCGAAGACGCAGGGACGGTCGGCCGTGCCGTCCCGCAGGGCGGCGCCGACCATCGTCAGCTCGTAGTGGTCGGTCAGCAGCGCGGGACGAAGGGTGCTCACCCGACCAGCCTAGAGTTCAGCCCGCGAGCTCGCCGTCCTGCCCCGGCAACGACCGCAGCGCGGAGCGCAGCGCGGTCCGCCCGGCCACCCCGAGCTTGCTGTAGACGTGCTGCAGGTGGTTCTCCACCGTCCGGCTGGACAGGAAGAGCCGCTCGGCGATGGCCCGGCTGGTCACCCCCTCGGCGGCGAGGCGGGCGATCTCCCACTCCCGCTCGGTCAGGGTGGGCTGGCCCAGCCGTAGCGCGGGGGTGGCGACCTGGTCGCACCGGCTGAGCAGCTCGCCGAGGCGCTCGTGGGCGACCGAGGCCGAGCTGGACCGGTCGCTTCGCAGCCGGTGCAGCGCCGCCGCGGTCGCCTCCGCGGCGAAGACCCGCAGGTCCAGCGCGGCGAAGTCGTCGGCCACGGCGAGCAGGTCGTCGGCCTCGTCGGCGACGGTGGCCCGCGCGTACCGGGCCAGCAGCGGCGGCAGCGGGCCGTCGACCCGCTCGGAGAGTTCGGCCAGCCGCTGGGCCACCGTCCGCCGGCCGCCGTCGGTGCAGGTCGGGCCGACGGGGGTGGCGGCCTGGTCGAGCCGGACCAGGTCGTGCAGGACGAGCACCTCGTGGCCGGCGAGGCCGTCCGCACGGAGCCGGTCGGCCAGGGCGGCGAGGTGCTTGGCGGCGCCCGGCAGGTCTCCGGCGGCGGCGAGCGCGGCGCCGCGGGCCTGCTCCAGCCAGGGGTAGAGCACCGCCATCCCCGGCGTGTGGGTCCGGTCCGCCTCGGCCATCGCCTCCGCGGCGTGCGCGGCGTCGCCGCGCAGCGCCGCCGCCTGGGCGCGTTCGGCCTGGGCCAGGCCCGCGTACACCCGGCTGGTGGCCAGCACCGCGCACGCGCCGAGGCTGGTCTTGAGCGCGGTGCCGCTCTGCCCGCGCAGCCGAGCCGCGTACGCCTGGAGGATGGCCAGGTAGCCGGTGCCGAGCCGGAAGTCGCCCTCGCCCGCGAGGTCGGCGAACTCGTCGGCGACGATCGCGTCGATGCCGGCCAGGTCGCCGCCGAGCGTGAGCCGGGTGCCCCGGGCCAGCTCCAGCGCCAGCTGGAGGTAGGGCATGTCGCCGCGCCAGCGGGCCGCCTCGGCCTGCACCTGCCGGATCGCGGCGGCGCTGCGGGTCAGCTCCCCCTGCGCGGCCTGGAGGTGAGCGAGGGTGCACCGGGCCAGCTCGCGGGCGGCCACCCCGGCGGCCGGCCGGTCCAGCACCGCCCGGGCCAGCCGTACCGCGCCGGTCGTGTCCAGCCGGTGCAGCCGCATGATCGCCTCGAAGGCGTTGACGCGGGCCCGTTCGCTCGCGTCGGTCAGCTCCGCGCCCAGGGCCGCGATCTCCTCCACCGTGGACTCCTGGTTGAGCCCCCAGTAGCTGACCATGCCCCGGACCGTGAGCCACCGGGCGCGCCGCCCCGGGCCGGACGCGTCCGCGGCGACGGCGTCGAGCATCGCCAGGGCCTCCTCGGGCCGGTCGGCGAACATCAGGATGGTGGCCAGCAGCTCCGCGGCGTCGAAGCCGCCGTCGGCGTCGAGCGCCGCGCGGGCCAGCCGGGTCCCCAGCGGTACGTCGTACCGGGCGAACGCCTGCGCGGCCGCGTCGAGCAGCAGCGCCGGATCCTGCGCGGTGCCGGAGTCGAGCCGCCACACCGCCACCCGCAGCAGGTCGCCCCGGCGGCGCTTGCCCACCGCCTCCAGCAGCTCGGCGAGCCGGGCCTGCAACCGGCGGGTCCGGCTGACCGGGCAGCGGCGGCGCATCACCTCGCCGTAGAGCGGGTGGCCCAGCCGCACGTCGACCCGGCGGTCGTTGTGCTCCACCGCGATCAGGCCGCGCTCCTCGGCGGTCTCCACGTCGGTCGGCTCCACCGCCTGGTAGAGCAGGTGCAGGCCCAGCGGCTCGCCGAAGGCGACCAGCTCCAGCACGGCCCGCACGCCCGGGGTGAGCTGCCCGATCCGGGTGTCGATCAGGTCGGACAGGCTGGGGGCCAGCTCTAGGCCGCCGGTCCAGCGCCACATCCCGTACGCGCGGCACAGCTCGCCGTCCGGGGCGGCCATCACCAGCTCGCGCAGCAGCAGGGGGTTGCCGCCGGAGAGCCGCCACAGCCGCTCGGCGGACCGGCCGTCGACCGGCCCCTTGAGGATGGCCGCGAGCAGCCCGGTGGTGTCGGAGAGCCCCAGCGGGGTCAGCTCCACGTGGTCGACCAGGCCGTCGGTCCACAGGGCCCGGATCGGCAGCGGCAGCTGCTCGCCGTCGCGGAGCGTCCCGATCACCGTGGCGTTGTCGGCCCGGGCGATCAGGTGCACCAGCGCCGCCGACGGGGGGTCGAGCAGGTGCGAGTCGTCGACCGCCAGCACGATCCGCCGCCCGGCTGCCTGCTGCTGCAACTGGTCCACGGCCCAGCGCAGCACCCCCGCGGGCGACAGCCCCTGCGGCTGCTCGGCGGGGAGGACCTGGATGAGGCCGCCGAAGGGCAGGGCCGCCGTGGTGGCGCTGGCCGAGATCGACCACACGGCGTACCGGTCGGTGGGCAGGGCGGCCAGGCACTCGCGCAGCAGCCGGCTCTTGCCCACCCCCGCGGAGCCGCGGTAGAAGAGGCCGCGCCCCTCGGCCCCGGTGGCCGCCGTCAACAGGCGGTCGAGCTCATCCCGGCGGCCGACGAACTCCCAGCGACTCATCGGAGCAGCATATCGATCCGGATGCGTCCGCGTACGTACCGTCGCCGCGGGAAATTGAGTAACCCGATGGTTACCCGTGAGTATCCGGGTGTCCTGTTGCCGACGCCGTTCGCCCATACTCTTCCGGCATCCGGCTGTCTCGGCCGGAAGGGACACGCGGCCGGGTTCCAGTGGCCGCCCTCACCGGGAGGCCACCTGATGAAGCCGGGCCCTCTCCCCGGGATCGACGTGACCGATCATGCCGGCGGTGGCCCTTTCGGCCCCGCGCGGTGCGCGCCGCTGCCGGTCCGGCTGGGGGTGACCGAGCCCGGGCCGGACGAGCCCCTGGCCGTGGTCGCCGCCGGTCCGGCCGGCGCCGCCCGCCGCGACGTGCTCGCCGCCCTGCTGGAGCTCGCCCCGGACGTGCTCGCCGTCCCGACGGGGAGCTGGCTGATGGTCGACCACGCCCGGGTGGCCACCCGGGCCGCCTACGTGCCGGGCTACCGCGAGCCGCACAGCTACCCGCCGGACGGGTCCGCGGCGGGCCCCGCCCTGGCCCGGCCGCCGCGCCGGGTCGAGCTGAGCCTCGCCGAGCCGCTGCTGCGGCACTTCACCCTTGTCGACACGCCGGACAGCGAGACGCTCGGCCCCGCCGGTGGGCAGATCCTGCGCGATGCCGTCGGCCGGGGCGGCGCGCTGCTCTTCGTGATCGCCGCCGACCAGGCGTTCACCGCCGCCGAGCTGCACCTGCTGGCCGAGGTCGCCCGCAGCCGGGTCGAGGTCTTCTTCGTGGTCACGCCGGGCACGTCCGGGTGGGCGCCGTCGTCCGACGGGGCGCCCGTCGCCCGGGGCGAGGGGGCGGCGCCGGACGGGCGGGTGATCCGTGGCCGCGGGGGCCGGGCGAGGCGCGTCGGGCCGGCGGGCCCCGACGGCGGGGGCGGGGCGCCGGCGTCGGCCGCGCGCCCGGGCGCCCCGGTGGACCCGCGGGCCGGCCGGTCCGCGGCCGAGCCCGTCGAGCCGGTCGAGGTGGTCGTCGCCGCGCACCGCGCCGCCCTGCTCTCCGCCGTGCCGGAGCTGGCCGGAGCGCGGTGGTGTCCGGCGCGGCCGGAGGAGACCGACGCGCTGCGTCGGGCGCTGGTGGGCTGGTCCGTCGGGGAGGGACTGCGCCGGGCCAGCGCCCAGCCGCCCGTGCCGGCCGGGGCGCACGGCCGGGTGTCGGTGCTGCCCGGCCTGGACCCGACCGAGTGGTCCGAACAGCTCGACCGCCAGGCGCGCTCCTGCGCCCAGCGGATCCGCCAGGACCTCGCCCTGGAACTCGCCAACACCCACCTGCGGGTGGTCCAGGAGATCGTCTTCGGGGTCGGCTGCGCGGGCCTGCCGCAGTTACTGGACCGGGAGATGGAGGCGCTGTCGCTGCTCGCCACCGCCACGTGCGACCGGGCGGTGCGGGCGATCCTGGACGACGCCGCGGCGCGGGTCTTCGGCGCCCCGGTCGCGGAGGGGGTGCGCCGGCGGATCGCCGACGCCGTGCACTTCGGGCTCGCCGAGCACCCGGCCGGCCAGGATCTCGACCGGGTGCTGCTCGTCACCAGCACCGCCGGGGTGGCCGAGCTGGCCGGCCCCGGCGCCGTCGACTCGGTCTCCGGCTACCCCGGCGCGCCGCGTACCGAGGTGCTGCCGCCCGTGGCGGTGGCGCTCTCCGGCGGATGCTGGCAGCACTGGCGCATGCCCGGCAACGACGACCCGGGTGGCGCGCGCTCCTGGGCGCAGCGGGCGCTGCGCGAGGTCGAACTGGAGCTCGCACGGGAGGTCTCCCGGCGGTTCGAGGCGGTCCGCCTCTCGCTCGGCGTGGTGCTCTCCGATGCGGTCGACCACGGCATCCTGCTGGCCTGACGGCCGCCCGGTCGGCCCGGCGGCCCGGCTCGGGCGCGCGCCGTCCGTGCGGCCCGTCGGCGCCGATCCGGGCCGGTCCGGCGCTCCGGTTCATCGCCACGGCGGAACCGGTGGCACGATGGGGGCATGGCGGCTCCGCAGGTTGCACCGGTCGAGACGCCGGACACCGAAGAGGTGCCGGCTTCCGACCGGCCGTGGGTGACGATCGTGTGGGACGACCCGGTCAACCTGATGTCGTACGTGACCTGGGTCTTCCAGAAGCTCTTCGGGTACAGCCGGGAGAAGGCCGAGAAGCTGATGCTGGACGTGCACCACAAGGGGCGGGCGGTGGTCTCCAGCGGCGCCCGGGAACGGATGGAGCACGACGCGGCGCAGCTGCACGCGTACGGGCTGTGGGCCACGGTGGAGCGCTCGTGAGCGAGTTCCGCCGCCGCGGCGACCGGTACGTCGTCACCCTCGCCCCGGACGAGGTCCGCGTGCTGCGCAAGGTGGCCTCCGAGGTTGTGGGCCTGCTCACGGACGGCTTCGACCACTCCGACCCGGTGGTCGGCCGGCTGTTCCCCGAGGCGTACCCGGACGACGCGCCCGGTGCGGCGGAGTTCCGCCGCTACACCGAGGGCGACCTGAAGACCGGCAAGATCGACCAGGCCGGCGCGGTCCTCGCCGCGCTGCCCGAGGCCAGCGGCGAGGTGGCGCTCGACGCCGAGGCGGCCGAGGCGTGGCTGCGGGCGCTCAACGACGCGCGGCTGGCGATGGGCGTCCGGCTGGAGATCAAGGACGGCACGGACCTGGGCGCGGAACTGGACGTGGCGGTGGCCGCGGACCCGTCGTCGACCCGGGTGTTCCAAATATCGGTATACGCCTATCTCGGGTACCTCCAGGAATCGCTGCTCAACGCGATGATCGACTGAGCGTGACCGCTGCCACTTCGGGTGAAGGCCAACAGGCGTTAGGCTGGACGGCGTGCTGACCATCGACCGGTCGATCGTCGACGCGATCGTCGCCCACGCGCGCCGGGACCACCCGGATGAGGCGTGCGGCGTGGTCGCCGGCCCCGCCGGCAGTGACACCCCCATCCGGCACGTCCCGATGGAGAACGCCGCCCGCTCCATGACCTTCTACGAGTTCGACTCGATGGAGCACCTGCGGGTGTGGCGGGAGATGGACGACCGCGACGAGGAGCCGGTCGTCATCTACCACTCCCACACCGCGACCGAGGCGTACCCGTCCCGCACGGACATCTCCTTCGCCGGCGAGCCGAACGCCCACTACCTGCTCGTCTCCACTCGAGAGCCCGACACGGAGGAGATCCGCTCCTACCGGATCGTCGACGGCGTGGTGACCGAGGAGCCGGTCCGGATCGTGGACGCCAGCGTGGACCCGCACGCCGTCCAGTCGTGCATGTTCGGGCAGAGCCCGGCGACGGTCGACTACGAGTGTTCCGACCGCTGACACCCGCAGCGCCGAAACATCCTTCTCCCTTCCGTCACCGTGCCACCACACACCCGAACAAGGAGTTACGACACCATGGCCATCGAGGTTCGCATCCCCACCATCCTGCGCAGCTACACCGGCGGCGCGAAGGTCGTCGAGGGGGCCGGCGACACGCTGGGCGACCTGCTGACCGACCTGGACTCCCGGCACGAGGGCCTGCGCCCCCGGCTGGTCACCGACGCCGGCGCGCTGCACCGGTTCGTCAACGTCTACGTCAACGACGAGGACGTCCGCTTCCTCGGCGCGCTGGACGCCAAGCTCACCGACGGCGACAGCGTCACCATCCTGCCGGCCGTGGCCGGCGGCGCCCGCTAGGGCTGTCGCCATGTCTCGGTACGACAGCCTGCTGGACGCCTGCGGGGGCACACCCCTGGTCGGGCTGCCCCGGCTCTCCCCGACGGTGCCCGAGGGGGCGCCGCCGGTGCGGCTGTGGGCGAAGCTGGAGGACCGGAACCCGACGGGCAGCATCAAGGACCGCGCGGCCATGTTCATGGTCCGCCGGGCCGAGGAGGAGGGCCGGCTGCGCCCGGGCGACACCATCCTGGAGCCGACCAGCGGCAACACCGGTATCTCCCTGGCGATGGTGGCCAAGCTGCGCGGCTACCGGCTGGTCTGCGTGATGCCGGAGAACGTCTCCGCCGAGCGGGTCCAGCTGCTCCGGATGTACGGCGCGGAGATCATCTTCTCGCCGGCCGCCGGCGGGTCGAACCAGGCCGTCGCCACGGCGAAGCAGATCTCGGCCGAGCACCCCGACTGGGTGATGCTCTACCAGTACGGCAACGAGGCCAACGCCCGGGCGCACTACGAGACGACCGGGCCGGAGCTGCTGCGTGACCTGCCCACCATCACGCACTTCGTGGCCGGGCTGGGCACCACCGGCACCCTGATGGGCACCGGACGCTACCTGCGCGAGAAGGTCGAGGGCATCCAGGTCGTGGCCGCCGAGCCCCGCTACGGCGAGCTGGTCTACGGGCTGCGCAACATCGACGAGGGGTACGTCCCGGAGCTCTACGACGGCACGGTCCTGTCGAGGCGGTTCTCCGTCGGCACGCGGGACGCCGTGCTGCGTACCCGGCAGTTGGTGGAGGTCGAGGGGATCTTCGCCGGCTTCTCCACCGGAGCCATCCTGCACGCCGCCCTGGCGGTCGCGCACGAGGCGGTCCGGGCCGGCCGGGGGGCCGACGTGGCGTTCGTGGTCGCCGATGGCGGATGGAAGTACCTCTCCACGGGCGCGTACGGCGGCACGCTCGCCGAGGCGGAGGAGGCTCTCGAAGGCCAGCTCTGGGCCTGACGACAGCGACGGGACGGGTCGTGGCCGGGTGACGGTCGCGGCCCGTCGCGTGCTTTCCGCCCTCCGGGCGCCCCGCCGTGGGTGTCACCTTGGTGACAACTTCCACGAGATGATTCTTGCTCCGGTGTGGGCCAGCGTAGGCTGCGCAGCGTGGCGTACGCGTCGGTGGAGATCATCCCCGGGGTGGCGGCCGACGTGACGACTACCATATGTTACAGCGGGACGACGTGATGCGACTGACCGTCCTGGGCTGCGCCGGTAGCTTCCCCGGCCCCGACTCCCCGTGTTCGGCCTATCTCGTCGAGGCCGAGGGCTTCCGCCTCCTGATCGATTTCGGCCCGGGAGCCCTGTCCACTCTCCAGCGGTACGCCGGGCTGCACGCCCCGGACGCCATCCTGCTGACCCACCTGCACTGTGACCACATCCTCGACGCCGCGTCGTACGTCGTGGTCCGCCGGTACGCCCCGGACGGCCCGTACCCGGCCCTGCCGGTGTACGCGCCCTCCGGCGCGCCCGACCGGCTGGCCTCCGCGTACGGGCAGGAGGACGGCACGGTCGACGACGTGTACCAGTTCTACGGGCTGCAGCCGGGCACCTTCCCGATCGGACCGTTCACGGTCACCGTGGACCGGATGAACCACCCGGTCGAGACGTACGGGGTGCGGCTGGAGCACGACGGCCGGGTGCTCTGCTACTCCTCGGACACCGCGCCGTGCGAGGCGCTGCTGCGGCTGGCCCAGAGCGCCGACGTCTTCCTCTGCGAGGCCAGCTACCTCGACGGGGTGGAGAACCCGCCGGACCTGCACCTGACCGGCCGGGAGGCCGGCGAGGCGGCCACCAAGGCGGGCGTCGGGCGGCTGCTGCTGACCCATCTCGTGGCCGCGTGGGGCAGCGAGGCGATGACCGTGGAGGCGGCCGGGGCGGCGTACGCCGGCCCGCTCGAGGTGGTCCGCGCCGGCGCGTCGTACGAGGTCTGAACGCCGCCGCCCCGGCGGAGCGCCGTGTTGTGCCGCACTGTTCGCCGGCCCGTCAGCAGCCCGTCGCCTGATGCACCGTTGCGACCCCCACGGTGGGGCCATGCGCATCGCCATCGTGACCGAGTCGTTCCCCCCGGACGTCAACGGCGTGGCGCACTCGGTCGTGCGGAGCGCCGAACACCTGCTGCGTCGCGGCCACGAGCCGCTGGTCATCGCGCCGGCCCCCGCCGCAAGGCACCGGGACACCAGCCGGCAGCCGTACCCCGTGATCCGGATCCCCAGCGTGCCGCTGCCGCGCTACCAGGGATTCCGGCTCGGGGTGCCCGGCGGGCGGCTGCCGGAGGCCCTGCTGGCCCACCGGCCGGACGTGGTACACCTCGCCAGCCCTTTCGTGCTCGGGGCCCGGGCGGCCGCCGTGGCCGCCCGGCACGGGCTGCCCACGGTCGCCGTCTACCAGACCGATGTCGCCGCGTACGCCCGGGCCTACCGCGTCAGCTGGGGCGAGGCGGCGGCGTGGCGGCGGCTCCGAGCCATTCACAACTCGGCGCACCGGACCCTCGCTCCGTCCACCCGGGCCGCCGCCGATCTGAGCGCCAACGGCGTCGAACGGGTCTGGCTCTGGCGGCGCGGCGTCGACGCCGAGCGGTTCGCCCCGGCCCACCGTTGCCCGTCGCTGCGTCGCACGCTCGCCCCCGCCGGCGAGACCCTGGTCGGATACGTCGGCCGGCTGGCCCCGGAGAAGCAGGTGGACCTGCTCGCGGCCACCGCGGGGTTGCCCGGCGTCCGCGTGGTGGTGGCCGGCGACGGCCCTGCCCGTGGGCAGTTGGAACGGGCCCTGCCGAAGGTGACCTTCCTCGGCGTGCAGCACGGCGCGGCGCTGGCCCGGCTCTACGCCAGCCTCGACGTCTTCGTGCACACCGGCCCGCACGAGACCTTCGGCCAGACCCTGCAGGAGGCCGCGGCCAGCGGCGTACCCGTCGTCGCGCCCGCCAGCGGCGGACCGGTGGACCTGGTGCGCACGGGTGAGACCGGCCTGCTCGTGCCGCCCGGCGACGCGGAGGCGCTGGCGGACGCGGTCGCGGCGCTGGCCGCCGACCCCGCCCGGCGGGCCGCGTACGGCGCGGCCGGGCGGGCGATGGTCGAGGGGCGCAGCTGGACCGCCGTCGGCGACGAGTTGATCGCCCACTACCGGGCGGTCCAGGCCGCCGCGGGCTCCGCCCGCGCCCTGCCGGCCGCGTGATGACCGACATGGGAGACCCGTCGGTGGCGCCCGGGCCGGCGCCGTCCGGCCTGCGCATCGTCCGGCTGGCGAACTTCGTGGCCCCGCGCTCCGGCGGGCTCCGCACGGCGCTGCGCCACCTCGGCGCGGGATACCGGGCCGCGGGACACGACCCCGTCCTGGTGGTGCCGGGCCCGCGGCACGAGGACACCCGGCACGGATACGGCCGCCTGCTGACGATGCCCGGGCCCGCGGTTCCCGGCAGCGGCGGCTACCGGCTGCTCACCAGCCGGCGGGACGTGGTCCGGGTGCTCGACTCGCTCGCGCCGGACCGCCTGGAGGTGTCCGACCGGTCCACCCTGCGCTGGGCGGGCAGTTGGGCGCGGGCCAACGGCGTGCCGTCGGTGATGGTGTCGCACGAGAGCCTCACCGGCCTGCTGGCTCAGTGGAGGCTGCCCCGCCCCGCCGCCCGCCGGCTCGCCGACCGGCTGAACGCGGCCACCGTCCGCGCGTACGACCGGATCGTCTGCACCACCCGGTGGGCGGCGGAGGAGTTCCACCGCCTCGGCGCGCCCGACGTGTCGCTGGTGCCGCTCGGCGTCGACCTGGAGACGTTCCATCCCGGACGCGCCGACCCCGGCGTCCGCGAGCGGTACGCCGACGACACGGAGATCCTGCTGGTGCACTGCGCCCGGCTGTCGCCGGAGAAACGACCGGGCCTCGCTGTCGACGCCCTCGCCGCGTTGCGCCGGGCCGGGCTGCCGGCGACGCTCGTGATGGCCGGCGACGGGCCGCTGCGGGCCGCTCTGGTCCGGCGCGCCACCGACCTGCCCGTACACTTCACCGGCTTCCTGCCGGACCGGCTTGCGGTGGCCACGCTGCTGGCCAGCGCGGACGTGGTGCTGGCGCCCGGGCCGGTGGAGACGTTCGGCCTGGCCGGGCTGGAGGCGCTCGCCTGCGGCACGCCGGTGGTGGCCGACGCGGCGGGCGCCCTGCCCGAGGTGCTCGGCCCGGCCGGGGCGACCGCGCACGGGACGCCCGCGTCGTTCGCGGCCGCCGTGACCCGGCTGCTCGACCTCCCGGAGTCCCACCGCCGGGCGGCCGCCCGCGCCCGGGCGGAGCGGTTCGGCTGGCCGGCCGCCGTTGCCGGCTTCCTCGCCGCGCACCGGGCGGCTGCGGGGCCGGCGGCCCCGACCGGGGCCTCGAACCCGCCGTCGTCCCCCTAGGATCCCGCTGGTGAGCGACTCCCCCTCCGGGGCGGCCGGCTGGCAGCCCCAGCCGCCGACCCCTCCGCCAGCTCCGTCCGGCCCGCCGTTCCCGCCGACACCGCCCGCCCAGGCCGGGCCGTGGCCGGCTCCCCGGCCGTCGGCGGCGGCCGGACCGTACCCGCCGGCACCCCCGGCGAGCGCGTACCCGCACCCGCCGGCCGGGCCCGCGCCGGCGCCGCCGCGCCGGTCCATCGGGCTGCGGGTGTTCTTCGTCCTGCTCGCCGGGCTGGTCGCGATGGGGCTCTGCGCCGGCGGCGGCATCGCCGGGTACGTGGGTTGGTGGGTGCCCCGGCAGGACACGGCCGAGCGGCGGGCGATCTTCACGGACTGGGGCTCGCCGCGCAGCTTCACCTCCGACGGGCTCGTCGAGGGCGACGACTCGTCGCTGCGGGTGTACCGGTTCACCTGCCCGCAGGGCCGGTGCCCGGTGGACCTCGGCGAGCGGGTGCACGAGTGGCTCGTCGCGGCCGGCGCGCAGGACGCGAAGATCGAGGACGTGACGCGCTGCGTGGCCCGGGGCTTCCAGTACGGCGGCCCCACCTGCACCTGGACGTGGCGGGCGAAGGGTTGCCGGGCGACCGCGACCACGACCGGGCTGGAGCAGGTGCCGACCGGCTGGGACCGGCCGCTCGTGCTGAACGTCCGCGTCCAGGAGTGCGACTGAGAGGGGCCGGGGCGAGCGGTGGCCGGACGGCCGCACCGAATAGGGTGCAGGGATGGCACGACCTGACGGGCGGCGGCCCGACCAACTTCGACCGGTGACGCTGACCCGGGGCTGGAGCACCCACCCGGAGGGCTCCGTGCTCGTCGAGTTCGGCGGGACGCGGGTGCTCTGCACGGCGAGCGTCACCGAGGGGGTGCCCCGCTGGCGCAAGGGCTCCGGGCTCGGCTGGGTCACCGCCGAGTACGCGATGCTGCCCCGGGCGACGAACACCCGCTCCGACCGGGAGAGCGTCAAGGGTCGCATCGGTGGGCGTACCCACGAGATCTCCCGGCTCATCGGGCGCAGCCTGCGGGCCAGCGTCGACCTCAAGGCCCTCGGCGAGAACTCCATCGTGCTCGACTGCGACGTGCTCCAGGCCGACGGCGGCACCCGCACGGCGGCGATCACCGGCGCGTACGTGGCGCTGCACGACGCGGTGACCTGGCTGGCCGGGCGCAAGGCGCTGGCCGGCAGGGTGGACAGGGTGATGCACCGGTCGGTCGCCGCGGTGAGCGTCGGTGTCATCGCCGGCGAGCCGCGCCTCGACCTCTGCTACGAAGAGGACGTGGCGGCCGAGGTGGACATGAACGTGGTCTGCACCGGCACGGGCGACTTCGTCGAGGTGCAGGGGACGGGCGAGTCCGGGGTCTTCGCCCGGGACCGGCTCGACGCCCTGCTCGACCTGGCCGTCGCCGGCTGCGCGGAACTGGCCGATGCCCAGCGGAAGGCTCTCTCATGAACAAGGTCCTGCTCGCCACCCGTAACCGCAAGAAGCTCATCGAGCTGCAGCGGATCCTCGACGGCGCGCTCGGCGCACACCGGATCGCCCTGCTCGGCCTCGACGACGTCGAGCAGTACCCGGAGCTGCCGGAGACGGGCCTGACCTTCGGCGAGAACGCGCTCATCAAGGCGCGGGAGGGCTGCCGGCGCACCGGCCTGCCGACCATCGCCGACGACTCCGGCATCGCCGTCGACGCGCTCAACGGCATGCCCGGGGTGTTCAGCGCCCGCTGGGCCGGCCGGCACGGCGACGACAAGGCCAACCTCCAGCTCGTGCTGGACCAGATCGCCGACGTGCCGGACGAGCACCGGGGCGCCGCCTTCGTCTGCACCGTGGCGCTGGTGCTGCCCAACGGCAGGGAGCACCTCGTCGACGGCCGCCAGGCCGGCCGGGTGCTGCGCGCCCCGCGCGGCGAGGGCGGCTTCGGGTACGACCCGATCTTCCTCGGTGACGGGCAGGACCGCACCAACGCGGAGCTGACCCCGGAGGAGAAGGACGCGGTCAGCCACCGCGGCAAGGCGCTGCGTGAGCTGGCCAAGCTGGTCGCCAAGGTGCTGCCCCCGGCGGCCTGACCCGCCTCGGAGCGGCGCGGTCAGCCGAGCGAGCCGACCTCCCGCTCGATCGCGGCACGCAGCTCGGGGCCGCGCACCACCTCGCGGGCGGCCTCCATCAGCGGGGCGAGGAAGACGTCCGGCCCCGGCTCGCCGGCCACGTCCCCGAACGCCGCCAGTGCTCCCCGGCCGGCCGGGGACGGCTCCAGCGGGGCGCGCAGCTGCAGGCCGCGTACGGCGGCCAGCAGCTCCACCGCGAGCAGGCTGGTCAGGTTGTCCAGCACGGTGCGCAGCTTCTTCGTCGCCGCCCAGCCCATCGAGACGTGGTCCTCCTGCATACCGCTGGTCGGCAGCGAGTCCACGGAGGCCGGGGACGCCAGCCGGCGGTTCTCCGCGACGATCCCGGCCGCGGTGTACTGGGCGATCATCAGCCCCGAGTTGACGCCGGCGTCGGGGGAGAGGAACGCCGGCAGGTCCCGGGACCGGGTGACGTCGAGCAGCCGGTCCACCCGGCGCTCGGCGATCGCCCCGACCTCGGCGGCGGCGATGGCCAGGAAGTCCGCGGCGAAGCCGAGCGGGGCGCCGTGGAAGTTGCCCGTCGACTCGACCCGGCCGTCGGGCAGCACCACCGGGTTGTCCACCACGGACACCAGCTCCCGGTCGGCGACCGTGCGGACGAAGTCCAGGGTGTCCCGGGCCGCCCCGGCGACCTGCGGCGCGCAGCGCATCGAGTACGCGTCCTGCACGGCGTGCGACAGGTCGTGGCGGTGGGAGTCCATCACCGCCGAGTCCTGGAGCAGCCGGTGGATGTTCGCCGCCGACACGGACTGCCCGGGGTGCGGCCGGATCGCGTGCAGCTCGGGCAGGAACGGCCGCTCCGAGCCGAGCATCGCCTCGACCGCCAGCGCCGCGGTCACGTCGGCCATGGTGAACAGGTGCGCCGCGTCGTGGATCGCCAGCAGCAGCATGCCGAGCATGCCGTCGGTGCCGTTGATCAGCGCCAGCCCCTCCTTGGCGGCCAGCTCGATCGGCGCGAGCCCGACCCGGCGCAGCGCCTCGGCGGCGGGAATCCGGTCGCCGGCCGGGCCGAGCACCCAGCCCTCGCCGAGCAGCACCAGCGCGCAGTGCGCGAGCGGGGCCAGGTCGCCGGACGCGCCGAGCGAGCCGTGCTCCGGCACCCACGGCGTGACCTCGCGGTTGAGCAGGTCCACCAGCGCCTCGGCGACCAGCGGGCGGACCCCGGAGCGGCCCAGCGCCAGCGAGCGGACCCGCAGCAGCATCATGGCCCGGACCACCTCGCGGGGCATCGGCGCGCCCATCCCGGCGGCGTGCGAGCGGATCAGCGCGTGCTGGAGCTCGGCCCGTCGCTCCGGCGCGACGAAGGTGTTCGCGAGGGCCCCGAACCCGGTGGACACGCCGTAGACCGGGCTGCCGGCGGCCTCGATGCCGTCCACGATGGACCGGCTGGTCGCCATGGCGTCCACGGCGGAGGCGTCGAGGACGACCTTGGCGGTGCCGCGGGCGACGGCGAGCACGTCGGCGGGGGAGATCCCCGTGGGCTGGACGGTGACGGTCGTCATTGCGGAACTCCGTTGTGCAGGACCTGGCGGATCAGTGGAACCCCGGGCCGGTAGGCCAGGTGCAGGTGGGACGGGGCGTCGAGGATCATCAGGTCGGCCCGCGCGCCGGGCTCCAGCCGGCCGACGTCGTCGCGGCGCAGCGCCCGCGCGCCCCCGGCCGTCGCGGCCCAGACGGCCTCCGCCGGGGTCATCCGCATCTCGCGTACGGCGAGCGCGAGCATCGGGCCGCAGACCATGCCCACGTAGTCGTCGGGGCGGTCGGCGTACTCGGCGGGGACGACGTGCGCGCCGAGGAACGTGGTGTCCGCGCTGAACTCGGCGGCGATCCGCAGCGAGCGGGCCTCGTCGGCGACGGTGAGGCCGTACCCGCTCTTGATCTCGATCGTGGTGGTGCCCTGCCGCATCGCCTCGTCGCGCAGCCGGCGCACGGTGGCGCGCAGCTCGTCGTCGCTCGCCGCCCGGGTCGCGCCGACCGTGGTCCGGATGCCCCCGCCCGTGTACCGCTCGCCGGCCATCCGGGCGGCGAACTCGGCGGCCCGGTCCCCGGCGAAGACGAGGTGGGCGTGGCTGTCCACGAAGCCGGGCAGCACGGCGGCGCCGTCGGCGTCGATCCGCCGGTCGGCGGCCGGCGCGTACCGGGCCGGCCCGATCCACGCCACCCGCCCGTCCTCGACGAGCAGGGCGGCGTTGCGGCGGATGCCCAGCGGCCCGTCCTCGCCGCCGGTGGAGTTGGTGACCAGCTCCCCGATGTTGTCGACCAGCAGTGCGCTCACCGGGTCACCTCCTCGATGGCCGCGCGCGGCTCGCGCGGCACGATCCGCCCGGCGTCGGGCCAGCCGAGGGCGGCGTGCCCGCCGGCGGTGGCGGCGGCGAACAACGCGGCCGGGCCGAAGTGGCCGCGGGTGCACCCGTGCACGGCCCGGCAGGCGTCGTTCTCGGCGGGCTGCTCCGACAGGTGGACGTGCAGCGGCGCGCCCCGCCGGTCGGCCCAGTTGGCGACCGTGGCGAGCTGCCCCGCCGGCACCGCCCGGACGGGGTGGACCGCCGCGCCGACGCGCGCGTGCGGACCGTCGGGGGTGAACGCGGTCACCCGCTCGGCCCAGCGCAGCGCGTCGCCGTCGCCGAAGCGCCGCCGCGGGCCGGCCAGCGCCGCGCCCATCGCGTTCGCCTCGCCGTACGGGGCGCCGCCTGGGCCGTGGTGCAGGTAGTGGAACTCGCCGACGCAGGTGATCCCGGTCAGCCCGGGCAGCCGTACGGCCTCGCCCAGCACCTCGACCCCGGCGGTGGGGGCACTGCCGGGGCGCAGCGGCGTAACGGCGGTGATCCGGCCGTCCTCCGCCTCGATCAGCACGTCCGGCGTGGGCTCGGGCCGGTCGGGCAGCCAGGCGTGTTCGGCCAGCCAGCGGCTCGCGGTCACCTCGTCCACCCCCTGTGGAGCTGCCCCGTCGGTGCTACCGCTGCCGCCGCTGGGCGGAGTGGCCCGCGTGGCGCACGTGGTCTCTCGCCCGGCCTCGCCCGGCCTCGCCCGGCCGCCGCCCCGTCCGTGCGGGCAACTCCACAGGGTCCGCGAGCGGGTGCCGGCCCTCCGCGCCGCGGAGGTGTTCACGCGCACGTCGGCTCCCCGAGCGTCAGCTCCTTGAGCGTCAGCTCCCCGAGAACGCGGGCCAGGGCGGTCACCCCGGCGGCGCAGTCGGCGTCGGTGGCGCCCTCGGCGGGGGCGTGCGACACCCCGGTCGGGTTGCGCACGAACAGCATCGCGGTGGGCAGGTGCCCGGCCAGCACCCCGGCGTCGTGGCCCGCCCCGGTGGGCAGCACCGGCGCGTCGAGCAGCGCCGCCAGCCGGTCGGCCAGGCCGCCGTCGAAGGCGACCAGCGGGGTCGCCGACTCCTCGGTCAGGGCGATCGCCGTGCCGTCCCGCCGCGCCCGCTCGGCCGCCTTGGCGCGGACCGCCTCGACCAGCCCGGTCAGCGTCTCCGGCTCCGCCGCCCGGGCGTCCAACCAGCCCGTCACCCTCGACGGGATCGCGTTGGTGGCGTTCGGCTCGACAACCACCCGGCCCACCGTGGCGTGCGCGCCGCGCAGCCGGGCCTCCTTGTTCGCCGCGAGCACCGTGAACGCGTACGTGAGCATGGGGTCGCGGCGGTCGGCCATCCGCGTCGTACCGGCGTGGTTGCCCTCGCCGGAGAAGTCGAAGCGCCAGCGGCCGTGCGGCCAGATGGCGCTGGCCACCGCGACCGGCGCGGCCTGCTCGACCAGCGCGCGGCCCTGCTCGACGTGCAGCTCCACGAACGTCGACCAGCCGCCCAGCAGGTCGGGGCGGGCGCCCGCCGGGCGGTCGCCCAGCGCCTCGGCCAGGCTCACCCCGTCGGCGTCGCGCAGCCCGGCCGCGCGGTCCGGGTCCAGCGCGCCGGTGAGCAGCCGCGACCCCAGACACGCTACGCCGAACCGGGCGCCCTCCTCCTCCGCGAACGCGGCCACCACCAGCGGCCGGACCGGGGTGGCCCCGGCGGCCCGCAGCTCGTCCACGGCGAGGAACGCGCTGACGATCCCGAGCGGCCCGTCGTACGCCCCGCCGTGCGGCACCGAGTCGAAGTGGCTGCCCGTCAGCACCGCGCCCCCGGCCGCCGGGTCGCCCCACCGCGCGAACAGGTTGCCGTTGCCGTCGGCGGTGACCGGCATGCCCCGGCGCTCGGCCTGCTCCCGGAACCAGTCGCGCAGCGTCAGCTCCGGCTCCGTGAACGCGTACCGCAGGTAGCCGCCGCTGCGGGCGTCCCGCCCGATGGGCGCGATCTCGTCCCAGAGCTTGCGGAACCGGGCGACCAGATCCTCGCTCATTGGTGCACCCTCCGCACTCTCCGCCATCGGCACCCGCACCCCGGTACGCCCGGCCACCTCGCGCGCGGCGTCGTAGCCGGCGTCGACGTGCCGGATCACGCCCATCGCCGGGCCGTTGGTGAGCACCCGCTCGATCTTCTGGCCCGCGAGGGCGCTGCCGTCGGCCGCATGCTCCAGGCTGTGCGCGATCCGGCGCTGCGTCGGCGTGAGCCGGACGCCCTGGAACAGGTCGAGCACCCGGTCGGCGGACGCTCCGACGGTACCTCCGTCATTCATGCGGCGACTGTAAAGCTTTCAGAGGCAACCCGCGCCGCCCCGTGACGTCGTGCCACGTCTGTACTATCCGCACGGCGGGTGAGCAGAGGGAGTGGGCATGCAGCCGGTTGGTCCGTACAGGTTCACGGAGACCTCAGGTGTCTGCCAGGTCGGCAGGGCCTGGTGGGCCGTCGACGGACAGGACCGGCTGGTCACGGTCGCCGTGCTGGAGGGGGCGGCCGCGGCCGACCCGCCCTGGCGCGAGGCGTTCACCAACGCCGCGAACACGCTCGCGCAGACCCCCGGCGGGCACCGCTACCTCAACGCCGACTTCGCCGCCGCCCAGCCGTGGGTCGCGTACCCGTCCGAGGAGGACGGTGCCGCCCAGCGGCTGTTCCAGATGCTCGGCATGCAGCTGCGCCCCGAGGGCGACGAGCCGCAGCCCGGGTGGGACGCCACCGTGGCGCTGCCGACGGTCGTGCCCACCCAGCCGGTCCCGGCCGTCACGCCGGTGCACCCGGTCTCGGGCGGGCCGATGCATCCGGTCTCGGGCGGGCCGATGCATCCGGTCTCGGGCGGGCCGATGCATCCGGTCTCGGGCGGGCCGATGCACCCCGTCTCCGGCGGGCCCGTGCATCCGGTCTCGGGCGGGACGCCGTACTGGGGCCCGCAGCCCGTCGCCACCGGGCACCCCGTCTCGGGCGTCCCGGTGTCCGGCGGCACGCCCTTCGACCCCACCGCCGCGACCCAGGACCCCTTCGCCAGCCCGCAGCGCCGCATCCAGCCGTCCGCGCCGGAACGGCGGTCCGGCGGCTCGTGGATCGGGGCGGCCGTGCTCGCCGTGCTGCTCGTCGCCGTCAGCGGCGGCCTGGTGTTCTGGACGAAGGCGGCCGGCCGCGGCGGGGACGCCGCCCCCGCCGCCCCCACCACGTTCTCGACCACCGCCTCCGTGGACGTCCCGCTCAAGCCGTGGACGACGTTCGGGCCGTACAGCCCCGAGGAGCGCGCACTGGCGGCCGCCGCGCCGTCGCTCGTCTTCCTCGAGACGGTGGTCACCGGCTACCTGCGGGACAGCGCCACCAACGCGCCGCTGGGCACGAAGCCGATCACCGTCAACCGGCGGTGCAGCGGCTTCGTCGTGTCCACCAAGGGGCACGTCCTGACCAGCAGTTCCTGTGTCCGCCCGCCGGACGAGGTGACCCGGGAGGGCGCCCTCGACTCGTACGCCGACGACCTCGTCGACGACCACAAGCTCACCTCGGCCCAGGTGGATGAGTACGTCCAGGACAAGTTGCCCGCCACCAGCTTCACCGGTCAGGAGCCCGGCTCCCAGCCGACCGTCCAGGTGTACGGGCAGCTCAACAGCGCCCGCGGCAGCCTCACCGTGGCGCCGGCCGTCCCCGGACAGATCGTCGAGGCGCTCCCCGCCGAACAGGGCGGTGCCGCGGTGGTCAAGCTGCTCCGCGAGGACCTGCCGGCGGTCGAGCTGAACACGTCGAGCACCCTCAAGGCGGGTGCCCCACTGCTCACGGTGGGCTTCCGCCTGAGCGACAGCAGCTCCACGTACACCCCGCGGGCGCGGATCGTGACCGTCACCGACGTCGCCCAGTCGGGTTCCGTGTCCATCTACCGGGTCGACGGGGACCCCAAGCGGATCTCCCACGGCGGGATGGCGCTCGACCCGAGCGGCCGGGTCGTCGGCATCCTCGACGAGGGCCGCGACGAGGCGCGGCCCGACAGCGCCAACGACGTGGTGATACCGGCGGCCACCGGCGCCGCCCTGCTCGACAAGGTGAACGTCGACAACGCCCTGGGCGCCGCCGACGAGCGCTACCGCGACGGGCTCGACGCGTACTTCGGCGGGGAGCAGCCGGCGGCGGTGGCCGCGTTCGACCGGGTCGCGAAGGAGTCGCCGGCCAACCTGCTCGCCCAGGCGTACCGGGAGAACGCCGCGCAGCGCCAGAAGCTCGAAGGCGACTCGTCGGGCCAGCCGGCCTGGGTCACCGTGTCCGTCGCCGCGCTCGGGGGAGCGCTGATCGCCGGGCTGGTCGTCGGCCTGGTGGTCCTGTTCCGGCGCCGCCGGCAGGGCTGATCAGGGTCGGCTCCCCGCCCGCCCGTGGCGGACCGCGTCGGGCTGAAAGAAAACTTTCTCAGCTTCCGTTTCCCGAAACCTGGTAGAACGCTCCCGTGGACGCAACGAAGCTGCGGCGGGCGATCGCCCGCACCCGACTCGCCCCGGTCGCCGCCTTTCCCAAGCGACTCGCCCGGGTGGCCCGGCACGACGCCAAGGTGCTGCGCACCTCCGCCCGCTGGCTGCTCACCTCCCGGGAGCACCACAACTACACGTACGAGCTGACCAAGCTCAGCCGCCACCACCTGGCCTGGTTCGTCAGCGTGGTCTGCGACGTGCCCGTGGCCCGGGTCCGCGGCTGGTTCGCCGAGATCGAGGGCGACGACGCGCTGCGCCGGCACATCGAACGGGCCACCGCCGAGGCATCCCGCCGGGGCCTCGCCGACCGGCAGGTCCGCTACGCCCGCCGCGTCGGCTGGTACGCCATCGTCCGCGCCACCCACCCCGCGCACGTCGTCGAGACCGGCGTGGACAAGGGACTGGGCACCTGCGTGCTGGCCGCCGCCCTGCTGCGCAACGCCGCCGAGGGGCACCCCGGCAGGGTCACCTCCCTCGACATCAACCCCGAGGCCGGCTACCTGGCCCGCAGCGCGCCCTGGTCGGAGGTCGTCGACCTGGTGGTGGGCGACTCCATCGCCTCCATCGCCGCCCTCGACCGGCCCGTCGACATCTTCCTGCACGACAGCGACCACAGCCGGGAGCACGAGAAACGCGAGTTCGCGGCGGTCGAGCCGAAGCTGGCCCCCGGCGGGCTGCTGCTCACCGACAACGTCACCCACACCAACGTCCTCGCCGAGCACGCCGAACGCACCGGCCGGCGCTTCCTCGCGTACCGGGAGACCCCGGCCCGGCACTGGTACCCGGGCGACGGGATCGGGGTCGCCTGGTGAGGCTCGCCGCCCTCCACACGTACCCGGTCAAGGGGTGCCGCCGGCTCGACCACGACGACGCCCGGGTCGAGCCCTGGGGCCTGGCCGGCGACCGCCGCTGGATGGTGGTCGACGCGGACGGGCTCGGCGTCACCCAGCGGGAGGCCACCGCGCTCGTCGGGCTGCT
Organism: Micromonospora sp. NPDC048830; assembly: GCF_043198215.1. Classification (NCBI taxonomy): domain Bacteria; kingdom Bacillati; phylum Actinomycetota; class Actinomycetes; order Micromonosporales; family Micromonosporaceae; genus Micromonospora; species Micromonospora sp. NPDC048830. Next base: position 57,074 of record NZ_JBICUP010000020.1, on the reverse strand, counting down.
GGTCGAGCCCCGCGACGGCGGCCTGCTGCTGCGCGCCGCCGGCCGCCCCGACCTCCGCGTCGCCGAACCCACCGGGGTCGACCCGCTGCCCGTGCGGGTGTTCAGCAGCCGGCAGCAGGTCGCCGCGCTGCCCGCCGGCCCGGCCGCCGACGCCTGGCTCAGCGCCCTGCTCGACCGCCCGGTCCGGCTGGTCCACCTGGCCCGGCCGGCCCGGCACGTGCCCGTCGGGCAACTGGTCCACGACACCGGCGACCAGGTCAGCTTCGCCGACGAGTACCCGCTGCTGCTGGCCAGCGCCGCCTCCCTCGACGCGCTGAACGGCTGGCTCGCCGACGCCGGCGAGCAGGCCGTGCCGATGAGCCGCTTCCGGCCCAACCTCGTCGTGGCGGGCGCGCCGGCCTGGGCCGAGGACGGCTGGGTCGGCCGCCGACTGCGGATCGGGTCGGCGTGGTTCCGCGCCGGCGGGACGTGCGGTCGCTGCGTGGTCACCACGACCGACCAGGAGACCGGGGTACGCGGCAGGGAGCCGCTGCACACCCTCGGGCGACGCCGCAACGTCGACGGCAAGCTCCGGTTCGGGCTGAACCTCGTCCCCGAGGGGCCGGGCGCGGTGCGGGTCGGCGACCCGCTGGTCGTGGCGGGCTGACCGGCGCGCCTGGCGTGTCCGGCGTGCCTGGCGTGCCTGCCCGGCGGGGCCGGTTCCGGCAGGTCTGGCGCCCGGCGGGGCCGGCTTCGGTAGGTCGGGTCCCCGCCGGGGCCGGCTCCGGTAGGTCAGGCGCCCGGCGCGGCCAGGTTGAGCCACATGAAGATCTCGTCCCGGTCGTCGTCCGGGGCGACCCGGAGCGCGCCCGGCAGCCGGCCCACCTCCCGGTACCCGAGGCGCTCGTAGAACCCCTCCAGCCCCAGCCCGCCCCGCACCGTCACGTGCAGCGCCGCCAAGCCCATCGCGCGGCCGAGCCGCTCCGCCTCCCGCATCAGCGCGTACCCGTGGCCCCGGCCCTGGGTGTCCGGGTGCACCATCACCCGCTTCAGCACACACCAGTGCGTCTTCAGGTGGAACCGGTTGTCGACGAAGATCAGCATTCCCACCGGGCGCTCGCCCTCGTACGCGACGAGCAGCCGGTCCGGGCCGTCCGCGATGGCCGCGAAGGTCGGCTCGGCGATGCCGAGGACGTCCGCGGCGGTGACCGGGGCGACGAAGCCGACGGCGCCGCCGGCGTTGGTGACGTCCACCCAGAGGGAGACGAGCTGCTCGCGCAGCTCGGCGGTGAGGTCGGGGTCGAGGACGAAGCGCAGACTCACGCGGCCATCCTGGCTCAGACGCGGCCCGCCGACCCGTGATCGTGACGCGCGCGACAGCCGCCCGACCCGCTGCTCCGACCGACGACGACGTCGTCGGTCATTCCACTGGTGCGGGAGAGGGGACTTGAACCCCCACGTCCTCACGGACACAGGAACCTAAACCCTGCGCGTCTGCCGATTCCGCCACTCCCGCCGACCCGCAAAGTCTAGAGCGTCGGGCGACCACAGTGTTGAGCCCGGCCCGCCGCAGAATGTTGGACACCGTTCCGTGGCTCACGCTGCTGCCGCCCCCTTCCGCCTCTCCGATGAGGGCGGCCAGCTTCCGGGGCCCGAGGTCGGGATTGGCCAGGGCGTACCGGATCACCACATCCCGGTGTCGAGAGTCCTGCGGGCGGCCCGGTGGTGGGCCGAGGCTCCCGGCTTCCCAGCGCCGGCGCAGGCGGTAGACGTGATTGCGGTGGCAGCCGATCAGCCGCGCGGCCGCCGTCACCGTCAGCCGCCCGTCGGCCACCTGCCCGAGGACATCCGCCAACTCCTCGCGGGTCAGCGGAGACGTCGGCGTGCCGGCGGCCGGCTCCGCGTCCTCCCGCCATGCGGGTGGAGTCGGGGCGTCACGCAGGATCAGCGGGCGGCCGCGCCAGACCGGCCCGATCCCACAGCCCTCACATTCGTCGGGAACGCCGATCGTCCCCAGCGCCCACCGTAGGCGCGCCCCGGGGGTGCGCCGCGAGCCCTCGGGCAGCGTGACCAGCACGTGGTTGGCCGGGATGCGTCGGCCCGGACGCCCTCGTGAATGCGCGCGTCCGGTGAAGTGCGAGGTGTCGATGCCGAAGCGCTTGAGCTGCCGGCTGATGTGCGCGTGCGAGCCGCCGTTCGGCCGGACGCCGAGCAGCCGCAGCACGTCGGCGACGCTGCGGGCCTGCGCGGCGGCGCGGGCCAGCGCCTCGGGTGGGTAGCGGTACCGGGCCACGCGCGCACGGTAGTGGCCCGGTACGACAGGATCAGTCCAGGCCCAGGTCGCGCCGGAGCTTGGCCACGTGCCCGGTGGCCTTGACGTTGTAGAGCGCCCGTTCGATCTTCCCGTCGGGGTCGATGACGAAGGTGGACCGGATCACCCCGGTCACCGTCCGGCCGTACGACTGCTTCTCGCCGTACGCGCCGTACGCGGTGAGCACGGCCTTGTCGACGTCGGCGACCAGGGGGAACGTGATGGCGTCGCGCTCGCGGAACTTCGCCAGCTTCTCCGGCTTGTCCGGCGAGATGCCGACGACCTCGTAGCCGGCGGTCTGGAGCGAGGCGAGCGAGTCGCGGAAGTCGCACGCCTGCTTGGTGCAGCCGGGGGTCATGGCGGCGGGGTAGGCGTACAGGATCACCCGGCGGCCGCGCAGGTCGGCCAGGGAAAGGGTCCCGCCCGTGTCGGTGGGCAGGGTGAACTCGGGGGCGGGGTCGCCGGGGCTGAGGCGGGCAGGCGCGGTCATGGTTGGGACCCTACCGCCGGCCCCGGCGCCCCGGCGGGGGAGGACGCGCCGAGGCCATCCGCGTCACCGCGGCGCGTCACCGCCCCGCCCGCCCCGCCCGGGCCGCTCGATTGGTGATCAACACCTCGGCTTGTTGCAAGCTATTGGCAACAGCAACCCGACGCCAATAGGCTGACCCCGTCGGCGTGGACCGTCCCGCCGCGCGCCTCGGGAGGTCGAGTGGAAACCCTGGCGATGCACATCTCGAACGGGATCATCGACGGTCCCGTCGCCGCCGTCTTCGCCGCCTTCGCCCTGGCCGTGCTGACCCTGTGCGTGCTGCGCGGGCGGCGGGACCTGGACGACCGGCTGGCCCCGATGGCCGGCCTGGTCGCCGCGTTCATCTTCGCCGTCCAGATGCTCAACTTCCCGATCTTCACCGCCGGGGTGAGCGGCCACCTGCTCGGCGGCGCGCTCGCCGCGCTGCTGGTCGGCCCGTGGGTCGGCGCGCTCTGCGTGGCGGTGGTGCTGGTCGTCCAGGCGCTGGTCTTCGGCGACGGCGGGGTGGCGATGCTCGGACTGAACATCACCAACATGGCCGTGCTCGGCACCGCGGCGGCGTACCTGCTGATCGCCCTGCTGCTGCGGGTGCTGCCGCGTACCCCGGCCGGCCTCGGCGTGACCGCCTTCGTCTCCGCGCTGGTCAGCGTCGTGGTCGCGGCCATGGGCTTCGTGCTGCAGTACTGGCTGGGCGGCACCACCGACCTGGGCGGCAACCTGGCCGGGCTCGCCGGCACCATGGCCGGCGTCCACCTGCTGATCGGCGTCGGCGAGGGGCTGATCACCGCGACCACCGTGGTCACCGTCGCGAAGGTGCGCCCCGACCTCGTGTACGCGCTGCGCGCCCTGAAGCCGGCTGCGCCGGCTCCCGTCGTTCCGGTGGCCGGAGGTGCCCGATGAGCAAGCGTCCCTGGGGATTCGTCGTCGGCGGCCTGCTGGTCGCCCTGCTGCTGGCCGGCGTGGTCAGCAGCTACGCCTCCGCGCACCCGGACGGGCTGGACTCGTCGCTGCTCAGGGGCTGCACGGTGGACGCCGAGGGGGAGATCACCGGCGGCAGTTGCCCGGCGCAGCGGGAGCGGGACCACGAGCTGGGCGACAGCCCACTGGCCGACTACGGCGTGCGCGGCCTGGACAACGACTTCCTCTCCACCGGCCTGTCGGGCGTGCTCGGCGTGCTGCTGACCTTCGCCGTCGGCGGCGGCGCGTTCTGGCTGCTGCGCCGGCGCGGCGCCGCCGACCCGAGCGGCCCTGCCGACCCGAGCGGCCCTGCCGACCCGAGCGGCCCTGCCGACCCGAGCGGCCCTGGCTGGGAGACCGGCGACCGGGCCGGCACCGAGCGCGCCGCGTCGGCCCGGTAGGGGCGGGTACGCCGATGGGAGCCGGGAACGCCCACGTGCTCTACCGGGAGGCCGCCTCGCCGGTGCACCGCCTGCCGCCGGAGGTGAAGATCGCCGCGATGGTGCTGTTCACCCTGGCGGTGGTGGCCACCCCACGGACGGCGTTCTGGGCCTTCGGCGGGTACGCCCTGCTGGTCGCGGCCGTGGCGGCGCTGGCCCGGGTGGGGCCGGGCTGGCTGCTGCGCCGGGCCGCGATCGAGCTGCCGTTCGTGCTGTTCGCGTTCGCGCTGCCCTTCCTCGGGGCGGGGGAGCGGGTCGAGGTGGCGGGCGTCGCGCTGTCGGTCGACGGGCTGTTCGGCGGGTGGAACATCCTCGCCAAGGGCACGCTGGGCGTACTGGCGTCGCTGCTGCTGGCGGCGACCACGACGACCCGGGACCTGATCCTCGGGCTGGACCGGCTGCGCTGCCCGCAGGTGCTCACCCAGATCGCCACGTTCATGCTCCGCTACCTGGACGTGCTGGTCGGCGAGGCCCGCCGGATGCGGGTGGCCCGGATCTCCCGGGGCGACGACCCGCGCTTCCTGTGGCAGCTGCGCGGCTTCGCCGCCGGGATCGGGGCGCTGTTCCTGCGCGCGTTCGAGCGCGGCGAGCGGGTGTACCTGGCGATGGTGTCGCGCGGCTACTCGGGCCGGATGCCGGCGGTCTGGCAGGGCGCGGGGGCGGCCACCGCCGGGCAGTGGCTGGCCGGGGCGAGCGTGCCGCTGGTCGCGGCCGGCATCGCCGCGGCCGCCGTGGTCCTGACATGATCGGGTACGTGCAGACCACGGCTGTCTCCCTCGACGTGCGCGGCGTCCGGTACGCGTACCCGGACGGGCACGTCGCCCTGCACGGGGTGGACCTGACGGTGCCGCGCGGCGAGCGGGTGGCGCTGCTCGGCCCGAACGGCGCCGGCAAGACCACCCTGGTGCTGCACCTCAACGGCATCCTCACGGCGACCGAGGGCTCGGTGAGCGTCGGCGGGCTGACGGTCAGCCGGGACCGGGACACCCTCGCGGAGGTCCGCCGCCGGGTCGGCATCGTCTTCCAGGACCCGGACGACCAGCTCTTCCTGCCCACGGTCGCCGAGGACGTGGCGTTCGGCCCGGCGAACCTGGGGCTGCGCGGCGCGGAGCTGGCGGCGCGGGTGGACGAGGCCCTGGCGGCGGTGGGGATGAGCGAGCACCGGGACCGCGCCCCGCACCACCTGTCGTTCGGGCAGCGCCGCCGGGTGGCCGTGGCCACCGTGCTGGCGATGCACCCGGAGATCCTGGTGCTCGACGAGCCCTCGTCGAACCTCGACCCGGCGGCCCGCCGGGAGCTGGCCGAGATCCTGCGCGCCCTGCCGGTGACCCTGCTGATGGTCACCCACGATCTGCCGTACGCGCTGGAGCTGTGCGAGCGTTCGGTCATCCTCGACGGCGGGCGGATCGTCGCCGACGCCCCGACCCGGGACCTGCTCGCGGACTCCGAGCTGCTGGCCCGCCACCGCCTGGAGCTGCCGTACGGCTTCGCGCCGCAGCGCTGACCGGTCCGCATCCCTGACCGGTCCGCATCCCTGACCGGTCCGCAGCCCTGACCAGGGGCGTCAGCCCGCCCCGCCGACGGCCGCGGGCGGCGCCGGGACCGGGGCGGCCGGGCGGGCGGCCCGGGCGGTGGACCGCAGGCGCAGGAGACCGGCGGCGGTGGCGCCCGCGCCCGTGGCGAGGACCAGGGTGACCAGCAGGCGGGCCACCTCGCCGGGCCAGGGGGCCGGGGGCACCGAGCGGGCGAGGGCGGCGGCGTTGGTGACGCCGACGACGAGTGCCAGGCAGGCCCCGGCCAGCGCGAGGGCGAAGTCGGCGGCGGGGCGGCGGGCCAGCGCGTACGCGCCCGCGGCGACGGCGCCGAGGCCGGTGAGCAGCGCCCAGACGCCCCCGGTGAGCAGGCCGGCCAGCACCCCGCCGGGGCCGGCCGCGCCGGCGTCCAGTTCCCGGCCGACGGTGAGCGCGAGCGCGGCGACCCCGCCGGCCGCCAGCAGGCCGCCGACCGCGGCCAGGGCCCGCGCCCCGGCGGTGGTGCCGGCGGCCAGCAGCCCGGCGGCGGCCACCGCCAGGAAGCCCAGGGTGGCGGCCACGGACCAGGGGTACGCGTCCGGCGGCGGCACCCAGTCGAGCGTGCCGCGGATCTCCACCGGCTCGGCGCCGTCGCGCAGCGGGACGACCCAGTCCCGGACCCGCTGTTCCCGGGTCGGGTCGGCGCGTACCGACAGCGGCGGGTTCGCCTCCCGCCAGAGGCTGCGCCGGTCGTGCCAGCGGGCGGCGGGGCCGTCGTCGATCCGCCGCCAGTCCGGGGTGGCGGCCGGGTCGGCCCGGTCGGGCAGGGTGGCGTCCCCGGCGAGGGTCCGGTTCAGGTACGTCGCCGGGGAGCGGGTGTTCTCGTACACCCCGCCGGGGCCGATCCGCAGGTACGGCTCGCCGGAGTAGCCCATCACCTCGACGGGCCGGCCGGTGCGGTTGACCAGCTCCAGCCGCGCCCCCGCCTCCACCACCCGGACGGTCAGCCCGGGACGGGCCGGGGCGACGGCGGTGACCTGCGCCCGGTAGTCGGCGCCGTTCGGGGCGTCCGCCCCGTGCGCGGCGGCCGGCGTGGCGGGGGCGAGGACGGCGGTGAGCGCGGCGGCGGCGAGCGCGGCGCGGCGCAGGGGCGCGCGGATCACTTGCCGGCCGCCGCCACGGCTGCCCGGATCCCCTCGGGGCTGCGGTCGGCGACCTCCTTGCCGTTGACCCGCACGGTCGGGGTGCCGGTGACGCCGGCCTTGCTCGCGTCCTCGGTGACGTGCTTCGTCCACGACGTGTACGTGCCGTCGGACAGGCAGGAGGCGAAGGTGTCCCGGTTCAGCCCGACGCCGGCCGCGATGTCGGCCAGCTCGGCGTCGCTCAGCCCGGCGCTGCCCTCCGGCGGCTGCCGGTCGAACAGCGCGCCCGCGTACTCGCGGAACTTCCCGCCGTTGGCGGCGCAGCCGGAGGCGGCCGAGGAGCGGGTGGAGTACTGGGTGGTGGAGTACCGGTTGAGGAAGGCGACGGGGTGGAACACCACGGTCGCCTTGCCCTCGGCGACGAGCTGCTCCACGGTCGGGCCGCTGGTCTGCTGGAACTCCTTGCAGATCGGGCAGAGGAAGTCCTCGTACAGGTCGATGACGACGGGGCCGGAGCCGTGGGCGATGCCGGTGCCGGCCACGGTGGCGCCGGGCGGGGCGGTGTAGCCGCCGCCGCGCTGGCCGGACCAGACGCCCCAGCCGATCAGGCCGGCGATCACCAGCACAGCGACCGCGGCCACGGAGGCCCAGATCGTGCGCCTGCGCCGGCGTTCGCGGGCGATCTGCTGCCGGACCACCCGGGCGGCGTCCCGCTGCCCCTTGCGACTACTCATCCTCGTCCTCCACGGGTGGGCCCGCGAGCCAGCCGTCGACCGAGACGGGGGTGCGGGGCCAGATCAGCAGGAAGCCGGCCAGCGCCAGGAAGGCGACGTCCCGGAGGATCTCCGGGAGGTAGCTCGGGGCCTGCCCGGCGGCGAGCTGCCCGCCGCTGCCGAAGCAGCCGCAGTCGATGGCCAGGCCGCGCGCCCAGGCCGAGGCGATGCCGGCGACGAAGACCACCAGCAGCGCCGCCGAGACCGCGGCGGCCAGCCGGGTGGCGAGCCCGAGCAGCAGGAGCACCCCGAGGGCCAGTTCGACGAAGGGCAGCGCCGCGCCGACCACCGTCGCGACGTCGTACGGCAGGAGCCGGTACGCGTTGACGGCGCGGCCGGACGCCGCCAGGTCCTCGACCTTGCTGGCGCCGGCGAGCAGCCACACGGCGGCCAGCCCGAGCCGGGTGGCGACGCCGACCCAGGGCCGGACGGCGGGCCACCGGGTGGCCCGGATGCGGGATGCGGTCACGGTCATTGGTCGCCCTGCCTCCGGCGGAAGTTCCCGCTCATCCGGTCAGGGCGTCGCCGAGGGCCTCGACCAGGTCGTCGCGGGCCCGGGCGACCCGGGAGCGGATGGTGCCGACCGGCACCCCCTCCACGGCGGCGGCCTCGGCGTACGACAGGCCGAGCAGTTGGGTGAGCACGAACGCCCCGCGCCGCTCGGCGGGGAGCCGGCGCACCAGGTCGGCGGCGCCGAGCTGCCCGGCGGGGTCGGGATACGGGCGGCCGGTGTGCGCGTCGGCGGCCAGCCGCTCGGCGAGCCGGCGGCGGCGGACCACGGTGCGCAGGTGGTCGGCGCAGGCCCGGCGGGCGATGCCGAGCAGCCAGGTGCGGGCGCTGGAGCGTCCCTCGAACGCCGGCAGCGCCCGGAACGCCCGCAGGTACGTCTCCTGGGTGAGGTCGTCCGCGCTGTCCGGGTCGACCAGCGCGGCGGCGAACCGCCAGACCTCGGCCTGGGTGGCCCGGACGAAGGCGGCCTGGGCGACGGGGTCGCCGGCGCGGGCGGCCAGCGCCCACGTCGTGGCCGCCTCCCGGGCATCGGTGGTCGCCTCCCGCCCAGCGTCGGTCCCGCGGTCGGCGGGGCCGACGACGGGACGGTCGCGCGGGACAGGAATCACGACAGTCCAGGCTACGCGGCCGGCCGGGGCCGGGAAGGGCCCTTCGGCTCTTCCATGGCGTGGCCCACTGGCGGGAACTTTCCCGTCGTCCCGGCCGACTACCCGCTCATGTCATGCGACGACGTACGCGCGGCGCTGTCGGCGCGGCTGGACGGCGAGGATCCGGGGGCGCCGTCGGCGGCGCTGGACGCGCACACCGAGGGCTGCCCGGGGTGCCGGTCCTGGCTGGCCCGCGCGGAGCAGGTGACGCGGCTCACCCGGCTGCGGGCGGTCCAGGTGCCGGACCTGACCGCCGCCGTGCTGGCGGCGGTGGCCGCCGACCGGTCCTCGGCGCGGGCCGCCGCCGCGGCGGCGGCCCGAGCCCGGCGGCAGGTGCTGCGGGTGGCGGTGGCGGTGGCGGCGGTCGCCCAGCTCGCCGTCGCGCTGCCGGTCCTGCTCGCCGGGCTCGGGGTGGGCGTGGACCCGCACACCAGCCGGGAGATGGCCTCGTTCGACGTGGCGCTGGCGGTCGGCTTCGCGCTGGCCGCGTGGCGGCCCGAGCGGGCCCGGGCGTTCCTGCCGGTGGCCCTGGTGCTGGCGGTCTGCCTGGCCGCGACCAGCGCGCTGGACATCGTGAACTCGACCACCGCCCTGGTGCACGAGGTCGGGCACCTGGCGGCCGTGGTCCAGGCCGGGCTGCTGTGGGCGCTCGGGCGGGTCGACGGCGCGCCGGATCGGCGCCCGGCGACGGTGGTGGCGGCGGGACGCGGGTGAGCGGGGCTCGCCGATCGGCCGGCTCGTGGGCGAGCATGGCCGGCATGACTGTTGCCGATCTCCGGCCCCTCCGCCGCCGGCTCGCCCGGGCCGGCGTGCTCGCCGGCCTGCTGGTCACCCTCCTCGGCCTGCTGCTCGGTCCGGCCACCCCGGCGAGCGCGCACGCGGTGCTGGTGAGCAGCAGCCCGGCCGCCTCGGCCGTGGTGCCGAGCGCGCCCGGCGAGGTGGTGCTGACGTTCAGCGAGCCGGTGCGGAAGGTGCCCGGGAAGATCCGGGTGATCGCACCGGACGGCGCCCGGGCCGACCGGGGGGAGCCGTCCTTCTCGGGGACGGTGGTGACCGTGCCGGTGGACCCGTCCGCGGGGCGCGGGACGTACCTGATCAGCTACCGGGTGATCTCGGCCGACAGCCACCCGGTCTCGGGCGCGTTCACGTACTCGGTGGGCGCGCCGTCGACGCCGCCGACGGACACGGGCACCGACAACCGGGCCGACCCGGTGGTGGCGAACGGCGTCAAGGTCGCCAAGTACCTCGGGTACGCGGGCCTGCCGCTGCTCGTCGGCCCGGCGCTGGTGCTCGGCGCGCTCTGGCCGCGCCGGCTGTCCCGGCGGGGCCCGGCCCGGCTGGCGTGGGCGGGGCTGGGCCTGCTGGCGTTCGCCACGGTCGCCGAGCTGTGGCTGCAGGTGCCGTACACGGCCGGGGGCGGGCTCCTCGACGTCGACGGGACGGGCCTGGGAACGGTGCTGGGCAGCACGTACGGGACGGCGCACCTGGTCCGGCTGGGCCTGCTGGCGGCGGCGGCGTTCCTGCTGCGGCCGCTGTTCGCCGGCCCGGTGGGCCGTACCGACGCGGTGATCCTGGCGATCCTCGGCGGCGCGGCGCTGTTCACCTGGCCGCTGGCCGGGCACCCGGCCGCATCGCCCGCCCCGGCGGTGTCGGTGGTGGCCGACGCGGTGCACCTGGGCGCCATGGCGGTCTGGCTGGGCGGCCTGGTGATGCTCGGGGGTTTCCTGCTGCGCCGCGCCGACGAGCGGGAGCTGACGGCGATCCTGCCGGTCTGGTCCCGGTGGGCGGCCCTGGCCGTGGCGGCGCTGCTGCTGGCCGGCACGGTGCAGGCGCTGATCGAGGTGGCCACCCCGGCCGCGCTGGTCGACACCACGTACGGCCGGCTGGTGCTCGCCAAGATCGGGCTGTTCGTGCTGGTGATGGCGGTCGCGGCGTACTCCCGGGCGCTGACGCGGCGGGCGGACACGGCGCGGCGGCCCCGGGCCGTGCGCCGGGCGGTGTGGGTGGAGGTGGCGATCACCGCCGTGGTGCTCGGCGTCACGGCGACCCTGGTGCAGACCACCCCGGCGCGCACCGCCGCCTCCGACGTGGCCGGCCCGGCCGCCGGGTACTTCACGGCCACCCTGTCCAGCCCGCTGTACTCCCTGCAGGTGGAGCTGGACCCGGCCCAGCGGGGCAACAACTCGCTGCACCTGTACGCGTACACCAAGGACAACCGGCCGCAGCCGGTGGTGGAGTGGAAGGCCACCGCCGCGCTGCCGTCGGCCGGGATCGAGCCGATCGAGATCCCGCTGCTGCCGCTGACCGACAACCACGCGTACGGGGACGTCAACCTGCCCGCCGCGGGGGACTGGCAGCTCCGCTTCACGGTCCGGACCTCGGACATCGACCAGGCCACGGTGAGCGCCACCGTGCCCATCCGTTAGAGAGGCAGTCGCACATGCTCCGTTCCCGTCGTCCCGCCGCCGCCGCGCTCGCCCTGGGGGCCGTCGCCGCCGTGGTGCTCGGCATCGCCGCGCCCGCGTCGGCGCACGTATCGGTGAATCCGAAGGAGGCGACCCAGGGCGGCTACGCCCGGTTGGCGTTCCGGGTGCCGAACGAGAGCGACTCCGCGTCCACGACGAAGGTGGAGGTGGTGCTGCCGGAGAACGCGCCGGTGGGCTCGGTGTCCACGATGCCGGTGCCCGGCTGGACGGTGACGGTGGAGCGGCGCAAGGTGGACCCGCCGGTGGAGGTGCACGGCAGCCAGGTCGCAGAGGCTGTGTCGAAGCTCACCTGGACGGCGACCGGGGATGCGGCGATCAGGCCGGGCCAGTTCCAGGAGTTCCCGGTCTCGATGGGGCCGCTGCCGCAGGTCGACACGATGGTGTTCAAGGCGCTCCAGACGTACTCCGACGGCACGGTGGTGCGCTGGATCGAGGAGCCGACGCCGGGCGCGGAGGAGCCGGAGAAGCCCGCCCCGGTGCTCACGCTGACCGCGGCCGCGCCGTCGGCGGGGGCGTCCGCGCCGGCCGCCGCGCCGGTCGCCGCCACGTCCGATGACGACGGTGCCGACTCGGACGGTGGCGCGGGCGCGCCGCTGGGCGTGGCGGGCCTGGTCGCCGGCCTGGCCGGCCTGGTCCTCGGCGGCCTCGCGTTCGCCCGCACCCGCCGCACCCCGACCCCGGCGTCCTGACCCGCGTCCGGATCGGCCCGCCGGCATCGCCGGCGGGCCGATCCGTTTCCGGGGACCGATATAGTCCGTTGCTGGTGTTATCGGACGATTGCTGGTTTTGCGCCGGTAAGGTCGGCCGGGTACCCGGCCACGGAAGGGAACGACACGGATGCGGTTCGCTCGCGCGCTCGCCGGCATGCTCCTGTTGACCATCGGTATCCCGGCGTCGCTGGCCGGTGGCGCGCTCGGAGTCGCCGCCGGCCACGGTGGTAGCGGCGTCACCGCCCGGCTCGGCGCCCTGGACCTGCGGGTACGTCCGGACGCCGACTGGCTGCCGGTGGCCGCCTGGGCCCTGGCCGGCCTGGGCGTGCTGCTGGTGGTCGCCGCCGTGCTGCTCCTGCTGCGTCCGGTGCGTCCCCGTGAGGTGGTCTTCGTGGTCGAGCCCGACCAGGTGCCGGTGCTCGCCGGCCGGCTCGGGGTGGTCTCGCTCAGCGGGCTCGGTGCCGGGGTGGAGCCCGCGTCGGCGCCCGCCCCCGAACGGCAGCTCGCGGCGGTGGGCGCCCCGGCGGCCCGGCCCCGGCCGGCCCTCGGGTCGGCGCCGTCGCGCCGCCCGGCCACCCTCGCCGACCTGGCCGCCGCCCCCGCGCGGACCCCGCCGGCCTGGCCGCCGCTGGCGCCGGAGCGGACCGCCCCGCCGGTGCGCATCGAGACCCGGCGCATCCGCCCGGCCGCGCCCGGCGTCCGCGCCCGCCAGCGCTCCTGACCCGACCGGGTGAGGGCGCCCCGAGGACGGGCGGGCGCCCCGAGGCGGGTGAGGGTGCCCCGAGACGGCGAGCGGCCCTCCGCGCTGCCGACGCGGAGGGCCGCCTCACCGGGGGATCGGTGCCACGGGAGATGCCCGATATACGGGACAGATTAGCCGGAAACGGTGCTACTCGACAGGTCTGTCCAGTTGGTGCGATTTTTGCGCCGCTCGGACGGGGTGCGGGGAGCGCCGGGGAGAGCGGCGGCGCGGCGGGGCGACCGGCAGGGCCACCAGGAGCACCAGGCTCAGCAGCACGTAGGTGTTGCGGACCAGGAACTCCCCGGGCGAGTCGGTGTGCACCGGGGCCACGCCCCAGTCCTGGAACGACACGACCCCGTAGATGATCAGCGCGCTGGTGAGGACGGCGAGCCCGGTCAGCCGGCGGCGCCGGCCCCCGCCCGAAGCGGTCGGGTCCGCGTCGAGCGCCGCGTCGGCGAGCGCCACCACCGCCGGGACGAACCAGTAGATGTGGTGGGTCCAGGTGATCGGGCTGACCAACCCGCCGACCAGCCCGGTCAGGGTCAGGCCGGTGAGCGCGTCACCGGAGCGGGCGGCGCGGGCGGCCCGCCACAGCCCGTACCCCGCCACCACGGCGACCAGCGCGAGCCAGAGCGCCCGGTCCGGCTCGGCGGGCGCGGTGAACCGGCTCAGCAGCCCGAACAGGGACTGGTTACCGGTGTAGTCGGTGCGTCCCACCCGGTCGGTGGCCCACAGCTCGTGGGTCCAGAACCGCCACGAGTCGGCGGGCGCCACGGCCGCGGCGAGCAGGGTCGCCGCGGCGGCGGTCGCCGAGGCCACCCCCGCCTCCCGCCACCGCCGGGTCGCCAACAGGTAGACGACGAAGATGCCGGGGTAGAGCTTCAGCGCGGTGGCCAGCCCGACCCCCACCCCGGCCCAGCGTCGCCCCCGGGGTACGGCGAAGAGCAGGTCGGCCAGGATCAGCACGACCAGCAGCATGTTGATCTGGCCGAAGGTGATCGTCTCCCGGGTGCTCTCCACGGCGAGGACCAGCAGCACCGCGACGGTGAGGGTGAACAGCCGGGGCAGGCGGTGCCGGGCGACGACCGGCTCGACCAGCCACCGGGTGGTCGCCACCAGCCCCACCACGGTCAGTACGGTGAAGACGGCGATCGTGACGCCCAGCGGCAGCAGCGCGAACGGGGCGAGCAGCAGGGCGCTCAACGGGGGGTACGTGAAGTAGAGCTCTCCCTGCACGCGGTCCGGCTGCACGTAGTCGTAGAGCGGGTGACCGGCTGCCCACCAGTCCATCGCCCGCATGTAGATCTTCAGGTCGAAGAAGTCGTGCACCAGCCCCGGCAGGTAGAGCGCGGGCAGCACGGCCGCCAGCGCCAGCACCGTGACCAGCCGGCGGAGCCTCCGGCCGCCCGCCTCGTCGGCGGCGACGGAAGGTGGCGCGATCGGTTCAGCTGGCACGGGAGAAACCCTAACGGTCCGCCCCGCCGACGGCGCCGAGGCACGTGGCGTGGGCTGCGCGTAGTCTGTGGCGGTGGCTGACCTTCTCGTCTGGATCGACTGTGAGATGACCGGGTTGGACCTCCGCAGGGACGCCCTGATCGAGGTCGCCGCGCTCGTCACCGACCCCGACCTCAACGTGCTCGGCGACGGAGTGGACGTGGTGATCCGCGCCGACGAGGCGGCGCTGGAAGGGATGCCGGAGATCGTCCGCACCATGCACGCCAAGTCCGGGCTGACCGAGGAGGTCCGGCGCTCGACGGTCACCCTGGCCGAGGCCGAGGACATGGTGCTGGACTACGTCACCACGTACGTCAGGGACCCGCGGACCGCGCCCCTGTGCGGCAACTCGATCGCCACCGACCGGGGCTTCATCACCCGGGACATGCCGCGCCTCGACGGGCACCTGCACTACCGGATGATCGACGTCTCCTCGATCAAGGAGCTCTGCCGCCGCTGGTACCCCCGGGTGTACTTCGGACAGCCGCAGAAGGGGCTGGCCCACCGGGCGCTGGCCGACATCCGGGAGAGCATCCGGGAGTTGGAGTACTACCGGCGGGCGATCTTCGTCCCGCTGCCCGGCCCGGACATCGACGCCGCCAAGGCGATCGCCGCCCAGCTCTGACCCCGGCCCCGCCGGGGAGGCCGGTGGTGGTCGACCCGCCGGGTCAGCGGGCGTTGAGACCGGGCTGGATGGAGGCGCCGGCCGGCTGCCGGTCCAGCTCCGCCCAGGACAGCGCCGGCTCCGTCGCCCGCGCGGCGCGGGCCTCCCGGTACGGCGGCTGCGCGGGGAAGCGCGGGACGGCCCGCCATCGCTGGGCCTCCTGCTGGTGCCGGTCGTCGGGCAGATTCGGCATGACCCTACCGTCCCAAAAGAAGTTGTACATGTATGGAAATAGATATGACGCAGCGTCGATGCGTCAGGTTCCCGCCGCCGGCAGCCGGACGACGGACCGGCAGCCATCGGTGATGGTCTTCGGTGCGGGCGCTGGTCGCCCGGGCCGCCCGGCGGGTGCTGGACGAGGGCGCCGTGCCGACGTACCGGCACGACCCGGCCAACGTGGCGTCGGCGCGGGTCGCGGAGGCGGCCGGCTTCCCCGACCGGGGCTGGCGGTCGTACCTGGTCTACCCGGCGTGAGCGGGGCGGACGGCGGCGGAGCGCGAACCGTGGACCCCGGGCCGGATCCACGGTCCGCAGCCTTCCCCAGGCCCGCCGTGCGGCGGCCGGCCGCTCACGTCGGTCGCCGTTCCCGCCCATGACGCTACGTATTCATGGTGGGGCGGGCAAGACGTGGACGGCCGGCCGGCGGTGTCGAAAAGTGGACTTGACCTGCGGCGGAGCGGGACCGGGCGGTCCGGCGGGGCGGTGACCCGGCGTGCGCTCGTCCCCGAACCCGAGCGCACACCGGGGGGTCAGCCGGCGAGCCCGAGCGCCTCCGCGGCGGCCCGCCCGTTGGCGTGGCTGGCCCCGTACGTGGTGACGAAGGCCCGGGCGCGGGTGGGCCGCCACGCACCCGGCCACCCCATCTCGACCACCGTCACCGGGTGCGCGGCGGCCAGCGCCTCGATCAGCTCGGCGCCGCCGGGCAGCCGGTGCAGGTGCCGGCCGACCAGCACGATCGGCCGGGACCCGGCGAGCCGGCGCAGGGCCGCCGGGTCGGTCTCGGCGGCCACCACCCGGATCTCCTCCAGCCCGGCCAGGTGCGGGCCGAGGCCCCACGGCACGCGGCCCTCGGCGATCGTGGACGTGGCGTGCAACTGCACCACGAGCGGCCGGTCCAGCCCGGCGACGTCGCCCTCGACGCGTACGGCGCGGCGGGCGGCCGCGTACCCGAGGTCGGTGGTGGCGGGGGGCGGCGTGCCGGTGGCCCGGGTCCAGGCGGCGAGCGCCGCGGCCCGGCCGGCGGCCTCCTCCACCCGGGCCCGGTCCAGTCGGCCGTCGCCGAGCGCGCCGACGATCTCGGCGGCGACCCGCTCGACCAGTTCGGCGTCGACCTGCGCGCCGATGCAGAGCAGGTCCGCGCCGGCGGCCAGCGCACGGACCGCGGCCGGGCCGACGCCGCCGGCGGCCAGCGCCGCGCCCTTCATCTCCAGCGCGTCGGTGATGATCGTGCCCGTGAAGCCGTACTCGCGGCGCAGCAGGTCGACCAGGACCGCGCGGCTGAAGGTGGCCGGACCGTCGCCGGTCAGCGCCGGCACCCGGATGTGCGCCGTCATGATCGAGCGCACCCCGGCGGCGATCACGGCGGCGAACGGGGGCAGGTCGCGCTCGCGCAGCACCGTGGGCGGCACGTCGACGGTGGGCAGCCCGTAGTGGGAGTCGGCGACCGTCGCGCCGTGGCCCGGGAAGTGCTTGGCGCAGGCGGCCACCCCGACCGACTGGAGGCCCGCGACGGCGGCGGCGGAGTGGGCGGCCACCCGCTCCGGGTCGGCGCCGAACGAGCGGGTGCCGATCACCGGGTTCTCGTCGGCGGTGTTCACGTCGGCGGTCGGCGCGAGGTCGACGGTGATCCCCAGGACGGCCAGCTCGGCCCCGATCGCCGTGTAGACCCGCTCGGTCAGGGCCAGGTCGTCGACCGCGCCGAGCGCCGCGTTGCCCGGGTACGGGCTGCCGGCGGCGTGGGCGAGCCGGGTGACGTCGCCGCCCTCCTCGTCGATCGCGATCAGCACGTCGGCCCGGGCCGCGCGCAGCGCGGCGGTGCTCGCCGCCACCTGGGCCGGGTCGTGCACGTTCGTGCCGAACAGGGTGTGCCCGGCCAGGCCCTCGCCCACCAGGTCGACGGCCCAGTCGGGCGGGACCGGCCCCGGGTACGCGGCCAGCAGGGTGCCCAGCGCGAGCCGGCGCAGGCCTGGATCGAGCGCCACGAGATCTCCCATCCTCGTGCCCCGCGGGGCACGAACGTCGTACCGGTGGGACGCCGGTCCGTGCCCGGTCGTCCGACCACCCCGCTTCCGGGCTGCCGTTACGCTTGCGGGCACCCGTCCGCAGGTCGGTGTGGGTCAGGAAAGCTTTCGGAAGACAGAGGACCTGGCATGAGTGCGACCCGGCTGCCCGGCACCCCCCGCCTGTTGCGGGCGCTCAACGACCGCGCGGCGCTGGAGCTGCTGCTGGAGCAGGGGCCGCTCACCCGGGCCCGGCTCGGCGAGCTGACCGGGCTGTCCAAGGTCACCGCCTCCCAGCTGGTGGAGCGGCTGGAGGAGCGCGGCCTGGTCGCCCGGGTCGGCGAGCAGGCCGGCGGGCGGGGCCCGAACGCCCAGCTCTACGCCGTCCGGCCAAGCAGCGCGTACGTGGTCGGGGTCGACGTGGACGCGGAGCGGGTGGTGGCGGCCTGCGCCGACATCACGGGCGAGATGGTCGGCCGGGTCGAGCAGTCCACCCGGGACACCGACGACCCCGTCGGCGTCGTGCACAACGCCGTGGTCCAGGCCGCGAGCAGCGCGGGCGTGGAGCTGTCCGGCGTGCGCCGGGTGGTGCTGGGCACGCCCGGCCTGGTGGATCCGGGCACCGGGGACATCACCTTCGCGTTCAACCTGCCGCGCTGGCACCGGGGCCTGCTCGCCGCGCTGCGCGAGGACCTGGACACCCCGGTGGTCTTCGCCAACGACGTGAACCTGGCCGCCGTCGCCGAGGCGCAGTCCGGCGCGGCCCGGGAGATGAGCGACTTCGTGCTGGTCTGGGTGGGCGCGGGCGTCGGCCTGGCGATCGTGCTGGGTGGCCGGCTGCACCACGGCAGCAGCGGCGCGGCGGGCGAGATCGGGTACCTCCCGGTGCCCGGCGTGCCGATCCCCCGGGACGTCTCGCGCCGCGCCAAGCCGGCCTTCCAGCAGTTGGTCGGCGGGCAGGCGGTGCTCGCCGTGGCCCGGGAGCACGGCTTCGCCGCCGCCACGGCCGCCGACGCGGTACGCGACGCGATCGCCGCCGGCACCGCGGGCGGCCCGATGCTCGACGAGTTGGCCCGCCGGCTGGCCCTCGGCGTGGCGAGCACGTGCGTGGTGCTCGACCCGCCGCTGGTGGTGCTGGCCGGCGAGGTGGGGCAGGCCGGCGGCGCGGCGCTGGCCGAGCGGGTGCAGCACGAGGTGGCCGCGATCACGCTGGTCCGCCCGCGGGTGGTGCCGACCGGGCTCACCGAGGAGCCGATCCTGCGCGGCGCGCTGCGCACCGCCCTCGACGCGGTGCGGGACGAGGTGTTCGGCAGCACCGTGGGCTGACGGCCCACCCGATCCGCTTCCCTCCGCCATGTGAAGGAATTCTTCACCAGTGCCCGGGATGCTGCAAGGAGTTGCCGCATCCCGGGCGCGGCGGTTCAGATCAGGTCGCGGCGGCGGAACGCGGCGAACGCGGCCAGCGTCAACGTGCCGGCCAGCGCCAGCAGTACGGCCAGGCCGTGGCCCCAGCCGAGCTGGTAGCTGCTGCCGCAGAAGCCGGCGCTGTCCTGGCAGGTGCTGGCCTCGATGATCTGGACCTCCCCGGTCAGCCAGGCGTCCAGGTAGGTGGAGAGCATCCAGTTCGCCGAGCGGGGCGCGTTGATCACCTCCATCACCACCCGCAGGCCCAGCTCCCACACCACCGCGTACGCGGTCACCGCGCCCAGCGCCGCCGCCGTGCGGCGGCCCAGCGTGGCGATGGCGAAGCCGACCGCCGCCGCCAGCAGGACCAGCACCAGCCCGCGGAGCCAGATCAGCCCCAGCGACGGCCAGAAGTCCCCGCCCGTCGCCCCGGGCAGGCCGGCGAGCTGCCCGATCAGCCAGAACGCCCCCAGGTACGCGGCCGTCGCCAGCACGGTCAGCAGCGCCAGGGCGCCGAGCAGCGTGCCCAGCTTCGCGCCGAGCACGGCGAGCCGCCGGGGCCGCCAGATCAGCAGGCTGACCACCCCGCCGCTGGCGATGTCCGCCCCGATGTACGACGCGCCGACCAGGAAGCCGAAGAGCACCAGGAACGCGACCAGGAAGTACAGCAGCGGCCGGGCCTCGTTGGCGAAGGTGAACACCCCCGCGAGGTGGTCCGTGGCCACCGGCAGCCGATCCCGGCGGGCCGGGTCGAACGCCGAGCAGTCGTCCGGGTAGGACTCGGCCTCCTCGGGCGGCAGGCTGCCCTGGACGGCGGCCACGCACCTGCGGTACTCGTCCTCCAGGGCCTGCCGCTGCTCGGCCGCCGCCCGCTCGGCGGCGACCACCTCGTCCGGCGCCGGCTGGTGCGAGCTGACCAGCGTCGTCATCGCGGTCACGGCGGACGCCAGCACCAGCAGCACCAGCATGAGCTGGACGAAGCGGCGCGCGCCCAGGCGCTCCAGCTCGGCACGTACCAGCTTCACGCCCCCGCCTCCCGGTTCGCGTCGACGGTCACGTCGAGGTCGACGATCCGGCCCCCGTCGGGGCCGGGCAGGCCCGCGTCGCCCGCCTGCCGGGGCAGCCCCGGGCGGTCGGCGTCGCCGGTCAGCTCCAGGAACACGCTCTCCAGGTCGGGGCGCAGCGGGACCAGCTCACGGACCCACAGGCCCTGCTCGCCGAGCAGGCGGCTGATCTCACCGCCGTCCGGCTCGCCGCCGACGACCAGGTGCCCGGCGCGCTCGTCGACGGCCAGCCCGGCCTGGCGCAGCAGGGCCGCCGCCCGGTCCGGCTCCGGCACCCCGACCCGCCACTCGTGCTGGTCGTGGCCGGCCAGCACCTGCTCCACCGGGCCCGCCGCCACGCGCCGGCCCGCGGAGATGATCGTGACGTGGTCGCAGATCAACTGGATCTCGCCGAGGATGTGGCTGGAGAGCAGCACCGTGATCCCGGCGGCGGCCAGGTCCCGCATCAGGTCCCGCATCTCCCGGATGCCGGCCGGGTCGAGCCCGTTGGCCGGCTCGTCGAGGATCAGCAGCTCGGGCTCCTTGAGCAGGGCCGAGGCCACCGCCAGCCGCTGCCGCATGCCGAGCGAGTAGCCCTTGACCTGGTCCTGGCCCCGGCCGCGCAGCCCCACCTGCTCCAGCACCTCGTCCACCCGGCGCGTCGGCACCCCGCCGGCCAGGGCGAGCAGCCGCAGTGTCCGGTGCCCGCTGAAGTTGCCGAAGAACTGCGGGGTCTCCACGATCGCGCCGACCCGGCCCGCCACCCGCGCCTGGTGCCGGGGAACGTCCTCCCCGAACAGCCGCATCCGGCCGCCGTCCGCGCGGACCAGCCCGAGCAGCGCACGCAGCGTGGTGGTCTTGCCCGAACCGTTCGGGCCGAGGAAACCGTGGATCTCACCCCGCCCGACCAGCAGGTCGAAGCCGTCGACGGCGACGTGGTAGCTCCGGTACGGGCCGTGGAACGTCTTGCGCAGCCCCTCGATCTCGATGACCGCGCTCACCCGAGACGCCCCCGGTTGCGGTGCGGCATGTGTCCTCCCCCGTACGGTGACCAACGACACGGCGCTCCACCCTATGGGCTGGACACCGCCCATGGGGGACGGCGCAGCGGTGCGTGGTTGGATGGGCAGGTGATTGGTGACGATCTGGTGGTCAGCCTGGACGGCGTCGGCGTACGCCGGTCCGGCACCGCGCTGCTGCACGACGTGGACTGGCGGGTCGAGCTGGACGAGCGCTGGGTCGTGCTGGGTCCGAACGGCGCCGGCAAGACCACCCTGCTCAACCTGGCCTCCGGCCGGCTGCACCCGACCACCGGTGTCGCGCACGTGCTCGGCGAGCGGATCGGCCGTACCGACGTCAACGAGCTGCGCACGCGCATCGGCCTGTCCACCGCCACGCTCGCCGAGCGCCTGCCCGCCGAGGAGCGGGTCAGCGACGTCGTCGTCACGGCCGCCTGGTCGGTCGTCGGGCGTTGGCGGGAGAGCTACGACCGCACCGACGAGGCCCGCGCCCGCGCCCTGCTCGGCCAGCTCGGCATCGGCCACCTCGCCGACCGGGCGTACGGCACGCTCTCCGAGGGGGAGCGCAAGCGCGTCCAGATCGCCCGGGCGCTGATGACCGACCCCGAGCTGCTGCTGCTGGACGAGCCGGCGGCCGGGCTCGACCTGGGCGGGCGGGAGGACCTGGTGGCCCGGCTGGCCGAGCTGGCATACGACCCGGACGCGCCCGCCCTGGTCCTGGTCACCCACCACGTCGAGGAGATCCCGCCGGGCTTCACCCACGCGCTGCTGCTGCGCGAGGGCGGAGTGGTGGCCCAGGGGCTGCTCGGCGACACCCTCACCGCCGACAACCTCTCCAAGACCTTCGGCCTGCCGCTGACCGTCGAGCGTTCCGGCGACCGCTGGACCGCCCGCGCCGCCTGAGGAGGGCGGGGAGGGGCGCCGGGATCACCGGTACTCGCCGTGCTGCTCCACCGCGCGCTGCACCGCCCGGTAGATCTGCCCGAACCGCAGGGCGTCCGGGGTGCGCAGCAGCATCTCCTCCCGGCCGTGGTGCTGCACCCACAGCTCGTGCACCCGGCTGCCCCGCTCGTACGACCGGTCGAGCCAGCCCAGCGGCACCTCCAGGAACGGGACCAGGGCCAGCGCGCCGACGGCGCACGCGGCCAGCACGAGCAGGGCCAGGGCCCAGTTGCCCCGGTCCTGCGCCGACCAGGCGAGCGACACCACGCAGACCAGGGCCACCAGCGGGGGCAGCGACAGCAGCAGCACCAGCACGCCCCGGCCCAGCACCCGGCCCCGTACGGCCAGGGTGGTGCGGCCGCGCGCGTGCCAGACGTACGTGACGTCCGCGATCCGGACGGCATGGCCGCCCGCCTGGATCGACTCGGAGGTCACCTGCACCGCGTCGTCCCGGTAATAGAGGGCCATCACTAAGCCTAACCGGCCGCGCCCCCGTTGCGCGCTCGCCGACCGCCCGGCCCCAGGTAGTCGCAGCGGGGCGCTGTGGAGCTGCCCCGTCTGTGCGCCCAGATGCCCAGCGCTGAAGCCTGATCCGGCTTTCGCCCGGCGCACCGGCGGGCGGCTGCCGATGCCGGCGGTGGATTCCAGTGGTACGCGACCAGCAGTCTGGGCCGCGCCCCGTCTGTGCGGGCAGCTCCACAGTGAGGCGCGCGGTATGGTCCAGCCCGTCCGGCTGCGACGGCCGCCCGGCCGGGTCGCCCGGCTCCCCGACGAGCAGGACCGCCCGCGAGCAGGACCGCCCGCGAGCAGGACCGCCCGCGAGCAGGACCGCTACGGCCTGCTGCGGGGCCTGGTGATGGTGCCCGACGAGCCGATCGCGTGCTGCGGCCGGCGGGTCGGCGGCGAGTCCGCCTCCACCGCCCGCTGCACGGCCCGGTAGATCTGGCCGAAGCGCAGCGCGTCGCCCGTGCGCAGCAGCCGTACCGGCCGGCCGCGCCAGCGGACCCACAGCTCCAGTTGCCGGCTGCCCCGGGCGTACGAGCGGTCCAGGTGCTCGAAGAGGAAGTCGGCCACCGGCCCGACGGCGAGCCCGACCAGCACCGACGCCCCGACGATGGCGACCGTCACGGTCAGCGAGCGGTGCAGCCACAGCGCCAGCGTCACCCCGAGCCCGGCCGCGACGAGCGGGCCGGCCAGCGCGGCGCCGATCGCGCCCCGGCCGGCGAGCACCCGCCAGGAGCGGCTGCCCCGGTGGTGCCAGACCGCGCCGATCTCGGCCAGCGGGTACGTCCGGCCGTCCGCCCGCAGCGCGGCTGAGGTGACCTGCACCGACCTGTCGTCGTAGTACGTGACCATGCTGGACTCCCGGTGACGGGGCGAACACCAGACTACTTTCCCCAACGATCCGGGCCGTATGGTTGGCACGCGATTTCGACGAGGAAATGAGGGCGGCGTGAGCGAGTTCGTGCGGCTGGAGACCAAGGACGGCATCGGCACCATCCGGCTGGAGCGGCCGCCGATGAACGCGCTGAACAAGCAGGTGCAGGAGGAGTTGCGCGCCGCCGCGACCGAGGCCGCCGCCGACCCCGAGGTCCGCGCCGTGATCGTGTACGGCGGGGAGAAGGTCTTCGCCGCCGGCGCGGACATCAAGGAGATGGCCGACATGTCCTACGTGGACATGGCCGAACGGGCCGCCGACCTGTCCAGCGCGCTCGGCGCGTTCGCCCGGATCCCCAAGCCGGTGGTCGCCGCGATCACCGGGTACGCCCTCGGTGGCGGCTGCGAGCTGGCCCTGGCCTGCGACTGGCGGGTGGTGGCCGAGGACGCCAAGCTCGGCCAGCCGGAGATCAAGCTGGGCATCATCCCGGGCGCGGGCGGCACCCAGCGGCTCGCCCGCCTCGTCGGGCCCGCGCGCGCGAAGGACCTGATCATGTCGGGCCGGATGGTGGACGCCCAGGAGGCGCTGCGGATCGGCCTGGCCGACCGGGTCGCGCCGGCCGCCGAGGTGTACTCGGCGGCCGTCGAGCTGGTGACGCCGTACCTGACCGGCCCGGTGCAGGCGCTGCGCGCGGCGAAGCTCGCGGTCGACGGCGGCCTGGACATGGACCTGAACTCGGGCCTGGCCTGGGAGAGCCAGCTCTTCGCGGCGCTGTTCGCCACCGACGACCGGCGCGAGGGCATGGCCGCGTTCGTGGCGAAGCGCAAGCCGGGCTTCACCGGCCGCTGAGCCGGCCGATCGAAGGCTGTTCACGTGTTCCTGACCGGCCGGTAACGTCGGGGCCCGGCAACCGACGAGGGGAGCGGCGATGACGGAACGGGTCGAGGGCCACGGCGGGGAGCTGGCGCTCGCGGCGCTGCGCGCGCACGGCGTACGGGAGATGTTCACCCTCTCCGGCGGGCACGTCTTCCCGCTCTACGACGCCGCGCACTCCGCGGGCTTCCCGCTGTACGACGTCCGGCACGAGCAGTCCGCGGTCTTCGCGGCCGAGGCGGTCGCCAAGCTCCAGCGCCGCCCCGGCCTCGCCGTGCTCACCGCCGGCCCCGGCGTCACCAACGGCGTCTCCGGGCTGACCAGCGCGTTCTTCAACGCCTCGCCGGTGCTGGTGCTCGGGGGCAGGGCGCCGCAGTTCCGCTGGGGCTCCGGCAGCCTCCAGGAGATGGACCACCTGCCGCTGGTGGCTCCGGTCACCAAACACGCCGAGACGGTGTTCAGCGCCGACGACATCCCCCGCGCGGTCAGCGCCGCGCTCACCACCGCGCTCGCCCCGCACCGCGGCCCGGTCTTCCTCGACCTCCCGCTGGAGGCGGTGTTCTCTGTCGGCGACGCCGAGCTGCCGGCGGTGACCCCGGTCGCCCCGGTCGAGGCCGACCCGGACGAGGTGGCCAGGGCCGCCGGCCTCGTCGCCGGCGCGGCCCGCCCGGTGATCGTCGCCGGCTCCGACGTGTACGCCGGGGACGCCGTCGACGCCCTGCGGGCCGCGGCCGAGGCGCTGCAGGTGCCGGTGTTCACCAACGGGATGGGCCGCGGGGCGCTGCCCCCGGAGCACCCGCTGGCGTTCGCCAAGGCCCGTCGGGTCGCCCTGCGGAACGCGGACGTGGTCGTGGTGGTCGGCACCCCGCTGGACTTCCGGCTCTCGTTCGGCGACTTCGGCGACGCGCAGGTGGTGCACGTCGTGGACGCGCCCAGCCAGCGTGCCACCCACGTCCAGCCGGCCGCCGCCCCGGCCGGCGACCTGCGGCTGATCCTCACCGCGTTCGCCGACCACCGCGGCGACCGGGCCGACCACGCCGACTGGGTCGCGCGGCTGCGTACCGCCGAGGACGGCGCGAAGGCGCGCGACGCCGAGGAGATGGCCGCCGAGACCGACCCGATCCGCCCGGCCCGGGTGTACGGCGAGCTGCGCCGCGTGCTCGCCCCGGACGCCATCACCATCGGCGACGGCGGCGACTTCGTCTCGTACGCGGGGAAGTACCTGGAGCCGGCGCAGCCGGGCACCTGGCTCGACCCCGGCCCGTACGGCTGCCTCGGCACCGGCATGGGCTACGCCATGGGGGCCCGGGTCAGCCACCCGGACCGGCAGATCTGCGTGCTGATGGGCGACGGCGCGGCCGGGTTCTCGCTGATGGACGTCGAGTCCCTCGTCCGGCAGGAACTGCCGGTGGTGATCGTGGTCGGCAACAACGGCATCTGGGGCCTGGAGAAGCACCCGATGCGGGCCATGTACGGCTACGACGTCGCGGCCGACCTCCAGCCCGGGCTGCGCTACGACAAGGTCGTCGAGGCGCTCGGCGGTGCGGGCGAGACGGTCGAGAAGGCCGCGGATCTCGCACCCGCCCTGGAACGGGCGTTCGCCTCCGGCGTGCCGTACCTGGTCAACGTGCTGACCGACCCGGCCGACGCGTACCCGCGCTCGTCCAACCTGGCCTGACGCGGCGCCCGTGGCGCGGCGACCCCGGGGTGTGCGCCGCCGCCCGGCTCACACCTCGGGGCGGTCCTCCTCGCGGGGCGGGTCGCCCTCCCGGCGGCGCAGGTCGTCCTCGCGCCGGCGCAGGTCCTCCTCCCAGCGGCGGAACAGCTCCTGGTCCTGCTGCCGGGAGCGCTCGGCGAGGGACTCGAGGAACTCCGGGTCGTCGTCCGGGGCGACGGGCCGGCGCCGGTCGCGCCCGGGCGGGGCGCCGTCGGCCGGCCGGGCCGGGCGGGCCCGCGCCGGGTCGGGCTCCCGGCCGGCCAGGAACCACGCGATCGAGCCGAGCAGCGGGAACAGCAGGATGACCAGCACCCAGACGATCCGGGGCAGCGCCCGGATCCGATCCTCCTCCGCCGACAGGCAGCTGATCAGGGCGCTGACGGCGAGGACGATCTGGACGAGGAACAGCAGGACGTACAGCCGGGCCATGCGCCCATCATGGCGCACCGGCGCCGGTCACCACACCCCGCGCAACGCCAGCAGCACGCCCAGCACCGCGTTGCCGACCGCGGCCAGGGCGACCACCGGCATGGCCCGCGAGGCGGTGCGGACGGGGCCCGAGCCGGTGGCCCGCCGCCAGCACAGCGCCAGCGTGGCTGCCCAGCCGAGCAGCGCCGCGCCGGCCAGCAGCGCCCCGGCCAGGTCCCCGGCCAGCGCCTGCCGGACGGCCAGCACGGTGACCGCGGTGAGCGCGAGCAGCGTACGCCGCCAGGCCAGCCGGGTCCGCTCCGGTTGCAGTCCGGGGTCGGCGGTCACCGGCGGCCGACCGTCCCGGCGAGCACCGCGACCACCAGCAGCAGCGCGCCCAGCCCGACGGCGAGGGCGAGCACGGCCGGGAAGCGGGACGCCGGCAGCTCCTCGCCGAGCCGGATGGCCCGCTCGGTCCGGGCCCAGTGGTCGACCGCCCGCACCGCGACCGCGGCCCCGAGCAGCAGCAGCGCGACGGCGATCACCTCGCGCAGGTGCGCCAGCGGCAGCGGGGGCAGGAACTGGGCGGCGGCCAGCCCGCCGCCGACCAGCGCCAGCCCGGTACGCAGCCAGGCCAGAAAGGTGCGCTCGTTGGCCAGGGAGAACCGGTAGTCGGGCCGGCTGCCCACCGACCGCAGCTCCCGCGGGTCGAACCACCGCCTGATCGCCTCCCACACGCCGCCGATTATCCGCTTTGCCCGATGCCTAGTCTGGGGGGATGACCGATCTTGACGCCCGCACGCTGCGGGACGCGTACGACGCCCAGATCCGCCCGGAGATCCCCGACCCGCTGCCGGCCGGGGTGACCGTCGAACGGGACGGCCCGCTGGCCCGCGTCCTCGGCCTCGACCACCGGGGCTTCCTCACGTACCGGGACCTGGGCGGGCTGGCCGGGGCGGAGCTGGACGAGCTGATCGCCCGGCAGGTGGAGTTCTTCCGCGCGCGGGGCGAGGCGGTGGAGTGGAAGCTCAACGGCCACGACGAGCCGGCCGACCTGGGCGACCGGCTGCGCGCGGCGGGGTTCGTGCCC
Organism: Micromonospora sp. NPDC048830; assembly: GCF_043198215.1. Lineage (NCBI taxonomy): Bacteria > Bacillati > Actinomycetota > Actinomycetes > Micromonosporales > Micromonosporaceae > Micromonospora > Micromonospora sp. NPDC048830. The sequence goes on along the minus strand of NZ_JBICUP010000020.1, from coordinate 30,086 downwards.
GAGGACCTGGAGGCAGTGTTGGTCGGCCCGGTCGCGGCGCTGGCCGCCGCCGTCCCGGTCCTGCCCGACGGGGTACGCCTGCGCGAGGTCGCCGCCCGCGCGGACCTCGAACGGATCGCCGCGATGGAGGAGGCGGTCTGGCAGGCCGACCGCAGCCACCTGGTGACGGGGCTGGCGAAGGAGATCGAGGCCGACCCGCAGTCCATCACCGTCGTGGTGGCCGAGGCGGGGGACACGGTGGTCAGCGCCGGCTGGGTGCGGTACGTCACGGGCACCGGCTTCGCCACCCTCTGGGGCGGCTCGACGCTGCTCCAGTGGCGGGGCCGGGGCATCTACCGGGCGCTGGTGGCGTACCGGGCGCGGCTGGCGCGGCAGCGCGGGAAGACGTTGTTGCAGGTGGACTGCTCGCCCGACAGCCGGCCGATCCTGGAGCGGCTCGGGCTCGTAGCGGTCACCACGACCACGCCCTACATCTACACTCCGTGACCATGGAGCAGTGGCTGACGGACGAGGAGCGGCTCACCCTGAAGACGGGCGCGTTCGGCGCGGTCTTCCTGGTCTCGAACGCCGATCCCGGCGTGTTCGCCCTGATCCGGGAGAGCTTCGCGGCGTCCGGGGTGATGTCGGAGGCGAGCGGCCCGGTGCGGGAGGCCCTCACCGTCGGTCCGCTGCCGAAGCTGCCGCGGGACTCGGTGCCGGAGATCGAGGCGGTGGTGCTGCCGGCGCTGCGCCGGGCGGTGGAGATCCTGCGGGAGAAGGCGCCGGGGGACGTGGCGGGCTACCGGTCGCTGGTGCTCGCCGCCGCCGAGCAGGTGGCCCGCGCGGACCGGGGCGTGGCGTCGGCGGAGGCGGAGATGATCGACCGGATCAGGGGCGCGCTGGCCGAGCCGGCCTGAGCGCCCCGGGCCGCCGGCTGGTGGTGAGCTGTGTCACTCTGAGGTCCCGGGAGCCGAAAGCTACTTGCGGGTAACATTGCGCGCGTGGGCAACCGCACACAGCCCGCGGTTGACCGATCGTTAAGTCGCGCGGGAGGCTGCGGCCGTGACCGGGCGAGAAATCGCACCACCAACCAGGAGGGTCGTCGAAGCGCGATGAACATCGTCGTACTCGTCAAGCAGGTGCCTGATTCGGGCGCGGACCGCAACCTGCGTGCTGACGACAACACCGTCGACCGCGGTTCGGCGAACAACGTGATCAACGAGATGGACGAGTACGCCATCGAGGAGGCGTTGAAGATCAAGGAGGCGCACGGGGGTGAGGTCACCGTCCTGACCATGGGTCCGGACAAGGCGTCCGAGTCGATCCGTAAGGCGCTGTCGATGGGGCCGGACAAGGCCGTGCACGTGGTGGACGACGCCCTGCACGGCTCCTGCGCGGTGGCCACCTCGAAGGTGCTCGCCGCCGCCCTCGGTCAACTGGGCGCGGACCTGGTGATCTGCGGGGCGGAGTCCACCGACGGTCGGGTGCAGGTGATGCCGCACATGCTCGCCGAGCGGCTCGGCGTCGCGGCGTTGACCGGGGCGCGGAAGCTGACCGTGGACGGGGCGACGTTGACGGTGGAGCGGCAGACGGAAGAGGGGTATGAGGTCGTCACTGCCTCGACCCCGGCGGTGGTCTCGGTGTGGGACACCATCAACGAGCCGCGGTACCCGTCGTTCAAGGGCATCATGGCCGCGAAGAAGAAGCCGGTCCAGACGCTGTCGCTGGCCGATCTGGGCATCGCCCCGACGGAGGTCGGCTTCGACGGCGCGACCAGCGCGGTGCTGGAGCACAGCAAGCGGCCGCCGCGCTCCGGCGGGGCGAAGGTCACCGATGAGGGCTCCGGCGGCGTGCAGCTGGTCGAGTTCCTCGCCACCGAGAAGTTCGTGTGAGGGGTCTGGACATGGCTGAGGTTCTCGTCGTCGTCGACGCCACCCGGGAGTTCGGCGTCAAGAAGGTCACCCTGGAGATGCTCACCCTCGCCCGCGAGCTGGGCACGCCCGCGGCGGTGGTGCTCGGCGGTCCCGGCGCCGCCGACGCGCTGACCGGCAGGCTGGGCGAGTACGGCGCGGAGAAGGTCTACGCCGCCGAGAGCGCCGACATCGACGGCTACCTGGTGGCCCCGAAGGCCACCGTGCTCGCCGACCTGGTGCGGCGGGTGCAGCCGGCCGCGGTGCTGCTCGCCTCCGCCCAGGAGGGCAAGGAGATCGCCGCCCGGCTGGCCGTCAAGCTGGACAACGGCATCCTGACCGACGTGGTCGCCCTCGACGCGGACGGCACCGCGACCCAGGTGGCGTTCGCCGGCTCGACCATCGTGAAGTCGAAGGTGACCAGGGGCCTGCCGCTGGTCACGGTCCGGCCGAACTCGGTGACCCCGGTCCCGGCCGCGGCCACCCCGACCGTCGAGCAGTTGACCGTGTCGGTGGCCGAGGGCGACAAGCTGGCCCGGGTCGTCGACCGGGTCGCCGAGCAGAAGGGCTCCCGTCCGGAGCTGACCGAGGCGTCCGTGGTCGTCTCCGGCGGCCGCGGGGTGGGCAACGCCGACAACTTCAAGCTGGTCGAGGAGCTGGCCGACCTGCTCGGCGGCGCCGTCGGCGCGTCCCGCGCGGCCGTGGACTCCGGGTTCTACCCGCACCAGTTCCAGGTGGGCCAGACCGGCAAGACGGTCTCCCCGCAGCTGTACGTCGCGTTGGGCATCTCCGGCGCGATCCAGCACCGGGCCGGCATGCAGACCTCGAAGACCATCGTCGCGGTGAACAAGGACGCCGAAGCGCCGATCTTCGAACTCGCCGACTTCGGCGTCGTCGGCGACCTGTTCAAGGTCGTCCCCCAGGCCGCCGAGGAGATCCGCAAGCGCCGCTGACCCCACGCCCGGTCCACCGGGGGCCGCCGCCCGCTCCACGGACGGCGGCCTCCGCGTTGAGCGGGACTGGTCCGCGCCGCGGGGCTGCTCCGGGTTGAGTGGGGCTGGTCCGCGCCGAGCGGGACTGATCGGCGCCGAGCGGAATGATCGGCGCCGAGCGGGACTGATCGGCGGGCCGGGGAGCTGAGCCGGCCCGCCGATCAGCTCTTCGCACGGTACTACCCCGGGGCCCGGTAGGGAGGGGCCCCTTGTCGACAGCCGCTCCGGTGGAGCAGCGGCCCTTGTTGGCACCCTCCGGCGTCCGGCTCGCGGAACCCAGGTCAGTACGCTGGGCGGTGATGGCATACCTGGATCACGCCGCGACGACCCCGATGCTGGACGAGGCACTCGAGGCGTACGTGGCCACCGCCCGCGAGGTCGGCAACGCGTCGTCACTGCACGCGGCCGGCCGGCGCGCCCGCCGCCGGGTGGAGGAGTCCCGCGAGCGGATCGCGGCCGCGCTGGGCGCCCGCCCGTCCGAGGTGATCTTCACCGGCGGCGGTACGGAGAGCGACAACCTGGCGGTGAAGGGCATCTTCTGGGCCCGCCGGGCGGGGTCCGCCGACCGGCGCCGGGTGGTCTCCAGCGCGGTGGAGCACCACGCCGTCCTCGACGCGGTGGACTGGCTGGCCGACCACGAGGGGGCCGAGGTGGGCTGGCTGCCGGTGGACCACACCGGCCGGCTCGACCCGGACGCGCTGCGCGCCGAGCTGGCCGAGCACGGCGAGCGGGTCGCCGTGGTCACCGCGATGTGGGCCAACAACGAGGTGGGCACCCTCCAGCCGGTCGCCGCGCTGGCCGCCGTCGCCGCCGAGCACGGGGTGCCGTTCCACACCGACGCGATCCAGGCGGTCGGTCAGGTGCCGGTCGACTTCGCCGCCAGCGGCGTCGCCGCGCTCACCGTCACCGGGCACAAGCTGGGCGGCCCGACCGGCGTCGGCGCCCTGCTGCTCGCCCGGGACGTCGTGGCCACCCCGCTGCTGCACGGCGGCGGCCAGGAGCGCGACGTCCGCTCCGGCACGCCGGACACCGCCGGCATCGTCGCCTTCGCCGTCGCCGTGGAGACCGCCGTGAAGGGCCAGCAGGAGTACGCGGCGCGGGTGGCCGCCCTCCGCGACGACCTGGTGGAGCGGGTGCGGCACGCCGTACCCGAGGTGGTCTTCAACGGCGACCCGGCCGACCGGCTGCCCGGCAACGCGCACTTCTCGTTCCCCGGCTGCGAGGGGGACGCCCTGCTGCTCCTGCTGGACGCCCAGGGGATCGCCTGCTCGACCGGATCGGCCTGCTCGGCCGGGGTGGCCCAACCGTCGCACGTGCTGATCGCGATGGGCGCCGACGACGACCGGGCCCGCTCCTCGCTGCGCTTCACCCTCGGTCACACCAGCACGCAGGAGGACGTGGACGCCCTGATCGCCGCCCTCCCGGCGGCGGTGGACCGGGCCCGCCGCGCCGCCGCCTTCCGTACCCCCCGCTGACCCCCCGCTCACCAGCCCGTTCCCCGCGATCTTGCACTCCTGGCCCCTCGTTCGCGGCTTTTGTCCACTTCGCCGGGGCCACAATTGCAAGATCGCGGTGACCCTGGGGGCGGGCGATAGGCTTCCGAGGGGAAGGGAGCGTGGCGCGGTGAGGGTGTTGGCGGCGATGTCGGGCGGGGTGGACTCCGCCGTGGCGGCGGCGCGGGCGGTGGAGGCCGGGCACGACGTGACCGGGGTGCACCTGGCGCTGGCCCGCAACCCGCAGACGTACCGCACGGGAGCGCGCGGATGCTGCACCCTGGAGGACTCCAGGGACGCCCGGCGGGCGGCCGACGTCATCGGCATCCCCTTCTACGTCTGGGACATGGCCGACCGGTTCCACGCCGACGTCGTCGACGACTTCGTCGCCGAGTACGCCGCGGGGCGTACCCCGAACCCCTGCCTGCGCTGCAACGAGAAGATCAAGTTCGCGGCGGTGCTGGACCGGGCCGTGGCCCTCGGCTTCGACGCCGTGGTCACCGGCCACCACGCCCGGCTCGGCCCGGACGGCCTGCTGCGCCGCAGCGTCGACCTGGCCAAGGACCAGTCGTACGTGCTGGCGGTGCTGACCCGAGCGCAGCTCGACCGGTCGATCTTCCCGCTCGGCGACTCGACGAAGGCCCAGGTCCGCGAGGAGGCGGCCCGGCGCGGGCTCGCGGTGGCCGACAAGCCCGACTCGCACGACATCTGCTTCATCGCCGACGGCGACACCCGCGGCTTCCTCGCCCAGCGGCTGGGCGAGGCGCCGGGCGACGTCGTCGACGCGCTGACCGGCGCGGTGGTGGGCAGCCACACCGGCGCGTACGCGTACACGGTGGGGCAGCGGCGCGGCCTGCACCTGGACCGCCCCGCCCCCGACGGCCGCCCGCGCTACGTGCTCTCGATCACCCCGAAGACCAACACCGTGACGGTGGGCCCCGCGGAGGCGCTGGAGGTCCGCACGGTACGCGCCGAGCGTCCGGTGTGGACCGGGTGCGAGCCGCCGGCCGGGCCGGTCGAGTGCGAGGTGCAGCTGCGCGCGCACGGCGACGTGGTGCCGGCCACGGTGTCGCTGGACGGCGACGGGCTGCACGCCGAGCTGCGCCGCCCCGTCCGCGGCGTCGCCGCCGGCCAGGCGATCGTCGCGTACCGGCCGGACCCGGCCGGCGACGTGGTCCTCGGCTCCGCCACCATCGCCGCCTGACGCCCTCCCGGCCCGGGCGTTGGATACCCTTCGGCCGTGACTGATCAGCCCTGGCCCTGGCCCGCCGGCGCGGCGACAGGCATCGGCTCCCTGCCCGGCACCGACGTCGCCGAGGCGCTGCGGATGGTCCTCGGGGAACTGCCCGCGCTGCCCCACCTGCCCGAACTGCCGGCGCGCGGCCCCGGCGCCGACCTCGTCGGGCGCACCGCCGGCCTGCTGGTCGAGCTGCCCGTGGAGCTGTACGCGGCCCGCTGGCGGGTCGCCCCGCGCCCGGGGCGCGACCTGCGCCGGGCGCGGGACCTGATGGAACGCGACCTCGACCAGCTCGCCGAACAGGCCGAGGAGTACGCCGGGACACTCAAGGTGCAGGCCGGCGGCCCGTTCACCCTGGCCGCCGCGGTCGACCGGCCCATCGGCGGCCGGATGCTGCGCGACCCGGGCGCCGTCCGGGACCTCACCGCCTCCCTCGCCGAGGGACTGCGCGCGTACGTCGCCGCGGTCAGCCGTCGGGTGCCCCGCGCCTCGGTGCTGCTCCAGCTCGACGAGCCGTCCCTGCCGGCGGTGCTCGCCGGCCGGGTGCCGACCGAGAGCGGCTTCGGCACGTACCGGGCGGTGGAGCGGCCCGACGCGGCGGCGGCGCTGCGCACGGTGGTCGAGGCGGTCGGGGTGCCGACCGTGATCCACTGCTGCGCGCCCGACGTGCCGCTGGACGTGGTCCGCTCGGCCGGCGCGGTCGGGGTGGCGCTGGACCTGGGGCTGGTCAGGGACCTGGATCCGCTGGGCGAGGCCATCGACGCCGGCCTCGGGTTGCTGGCCGGCGCCGCGCCGGTGACGCTGCCGTCGGGCGGTCGCGCGGTGGCTGGCGCCGCGCCGGCGACGCTGCCGCCGGGCGGTCGCGCGGTGGCTGGCGCCGCGCCGGTGACGCTGCCGCCGGGCGGTCGCGCGGTGGCTGGCGCCGCGCCGGCGCCGCTGCCGCCGGGCGGTCGCGCGGTGTCCGGCGCCGCGCCGGCGACGCCGCCGGCCGGTCGCGCGCCGACGTCGGCCCAGGTCGCAGACCGGGTACGTCAGCTCTGGGACCGCCTCGGCTTCCCCCGGGCCCGCCTCGCCGAGCAGGTCGTCGTCACTCCCGCCTGCGGCCTGGCCGGAGCCACCCCGCAGTACGTCCGGGCGGTGCTCGCCGCGTGCCGGGACGCCGGGCGGCGACTCGCCGAGGACTGAGGCGCGAGGAGGGCCCCTCGTCGACGTGCGGCGCTTCGCCGCGTCGAGAAGGCGCCCTCCTCGGCGCGTGAGGTTTCCTGTCGGACCGGGCGGGCAGGATGACGGGCATGATTGGACAGCTTCGCTCGACGGTCATCGACTGCCCCGATCCGAGAGCCCTCGCGGCGTTCTACGGCGGGCTGCTGGGCCTGCCGCTGATCGAGGGTGACTCCGACGGCGACGACTGGGTGGTGCTCGGCGGCCCGCCGGGGCACCAGCCGCGGCTCGCCTTCCAGAAGGCGCCCGACCTGCGTCCGCCGACGTGGCCCGACCCGGAGCGGCCGCAGCAGCTCCACCTCGACGTCACCGTGGACGACATCGAGGCCGCCGAGAAGGCGGCGCTGGCCCTCGGCGCGCGGCGGCTGCCGGGCGAGGGGGAGGGCTTCCGGGTGTACGCCGACCCGGCCGGTCACCCGTTCTGCCTCTGCTGGGACTGACGGCTCCCCGCCCGGCGCGACCGTGGCCGCGTCGCGGCGGCCTCGGGGGGTCCCCGCCCGGCGCGATCACGCCGCGTGGCGGTGGTTGCCGTCGCCCGGCATGATCGCGGATGTGATCGACTCCTCGCTCCAGCGGGCCTCCGGCTCGCTGTTCGGCCTCGCCTACGGTGACGCGTTGGGCAAGCCGACCGAGTTCCTGACCGTCGCCGAGATCCACCGCCGGTACGGCCCGGGCGGCCCCCGCCAGCTGGAGGGCGACCCGGCGCTGGTCACGGACGACACCCAGATGGCGCTCGCGGTGGGCTGGGCGCTGCGCGACGCGCCGGCGTTCACCCCGGAGGCGGTCGAGCCGCTGCTGCGCGAGCGGTTCCTGGCCTGGGCGGTCAGCCCGGACAACAACCGCGCCCCCGGGATGACCTGCCTGCGCGCTTGCGCCGAGCTGGCCAGGGGGGTGCGCTGGCAGGATGCGACGGTGGCCGGCTCGAAGGGCTGCGGGGCCAACATGCGGGTCACCCCGGTCGGGCTGCTCCCCGTCGACGCGGACACCCTGGCCGGGCTCGCCCAGCTCCAGGCGGGCCTGACCCACGGCCATCCGACCGGGCTGGCCGCCAGCGAGCTGACCGCGTACGCGGTCCGGGTGCTGCTCGACGGCGCGGCCCTGGACGAGTTGCCGGCGCTGCTGACGGCGCGGGCCCGGGAGCAGCGCCGGGTCTACCGGGCGGACTGGCTCGGCGACCTCTGGCAGCGGCCGGGCGTCGACTCGCCGGAGGACTTCATCGCCCGCGGCTGGGACGAGTGCCTGCGCGCCCTGGGCCGGCTGTCCACCGCTCTGGGCCGGCCGGACGACGGCGCAGACCCGTGCCGGCACACCGGCGAGGGCTGGGTCGCCGAGGAGGCCCTGGCGACCGCGCTGCTCTGCGCGCTGCGGCACGCCGACGACCCGGTCGGCGCGCTGGCCCGGGGCGCCACGACGGCCGGCGACTCCGACTCCATCGCCGCCCTGGCCGGCGCGTTCGTCGGTGCCGCCCACGGGATGTCCGCCTGGCCCGACGACTGGTCCACCCGCATCGAGTACGCCGCGGACCTGACCACCCTCACCACCCTCGCCCTCCCGCCCGCCCACTGACCCACCCGCACGAGCCTGGGGCGGGCCATGCTCGGGTCGATCAAGAGGTTTGCGTCAGCCGCCGCGGCAGACCGGACGCAAAGCTCTTGATCAACTCGGCGGGGCGCGGGACGGCGCGGGACGGCGCGGGACGGCGTGGGGTGGGGCGGGGTGCGCGCGAGGTGGCGCGGGGCGGGTGGGCAGGTGGGCGGGAGATTGTCCCACCCGGCGGATACCGTGCGGGAGTAGCGTGATCACGGGAGGTCGCACCACATGGCGGGCAGCGGCGAGGTGTCGGGGAGTGGCGTGTCGGGGAGCGGCGAGGTGTCCGAGAGCGGCAAGGCGGCGAGGAGCGGCGCGGTGGAAAGTGACCCGGCGCCGGCCGGCGGGGTGGGCGAGGGCGCCGTCCCGCAGCAGGTGACCCCGGCGCAGGAAGCGGCGGCCGGCGCCGAGCCGCCCGCGCAGGTACGGGAGCGGCACGCGACGCTCAGCCAGGAGCTGACGGAACACCAGTACCGCTACTACGTGCTGGACGCGCCGACGGTCTCGGACGCGGAGTTCGACCGGAGGCTGCGCGAGCTGGAGGCGCTGGAGGCCGAGTATCCGGCCCTGCGTACCCCGGACTCGCCGACCCAGCGGGTGGGCGGCACGTTCTCCACGGACTTCACCCCCGTCACCCACGCGGAGCGGATGCTCTCCCTCGACAACGCCTTCGCCGACGAGGAGTTGGCGGCCTGGGCCGAGCGGGTGGAACGCGACGCGGGCGGCCCGGTGCCCTACCTGTGCGAGCTCAAGGTCGACGGCCTGGCGATCAACCTCACGTACGAGAAGGGCCGGCTCGTGCGCGCGGCGACCCGGGGCGACGGGCGCACCGGCGAGGACGTCACCGCCAACGTCCGCAGCATCCGGGACGTCCCGGCGGAGCTGACCCCGTCGACCGAGTTCCCGGAGATGCCGGAGCTGCTGGAGGTGCGCGGCGAGGTCTACTTCCCGGTCGCCGCCTTCGCCGACCTCAACGCCGGCCTGGTCGAGCAGGGCAAGGCGCCGTTCGCCAACCCGCGCAACGCCGCCGCCGGCAGCCTCCGGCAGAAGGATCCCCGGGTCACCGCGTCCCGGCCGCTGCGCCTGGTGGTGCACGGCATCGGCGCGCGGCGCGGCTTCACCCCGACGGCCCAGTCCGAGTCGTACGCGGCGCTGCGGGCGTGGGGCCTGCCGACCAGCGACCGCTGGCGCGTCGTACCGGACCTGGCCGGCGTCGCCGAGTACATCGCCCACTACGCCGAGCACCGGCACGACGTCGAGCACGAGATCGACGGCGTGGTGGTCAAGGTCGACCCGGTCCCCATCCAGGGGCGGCTCGGCTCGACCAGCCGGGCTCCCCGCTGGGCGATCGCCTTCAAGTATCCGCCGGAGGAGGTCAACACCAAGCTGCTCGACATCGACGTGAACGTCGGGCGGACCGGCCGGGTCACCCCGTTCGCCGTGCTCGAACCGGTCCGGGTGGCCGGTTCCACGGTCGCCCTCGCCACCCTGCACAACGCCCGTGAGGTGGAGCGCAAGGGCGTGCTGATCGGCGACACGGTGGTGATCCGGAAGGCCGGTGACGTGATCCCCGAGGTGCTCGGCCCGGTGGTCGACCTGCGGCCCGTCGACGCCCGGCCGTTCGTCATGCCGACCTCCTGCCCGGCCTGCGGCACCCCCCTGGCCCCCGCCAAGGAGGCCGACGTCGACATCCGCTGCCCCAACAGCCGCAGCTGCCCGGCCCAGCTGCGCGAGCGGGTCTTCCACCTGGCCGGCCGCGGCGCGTTCGACATCGAGGTGCTCGGCTACAAGGGCGCGGCGGCGCTGCTGGAGGCGGAGGTCATCGTCGACGAGGGCGACCTGTTCCAGCTCGACGAGGAGCAGCTCGCCCGGTCGCCGTTCTTCGTGAACAAGGACGGCAGCCTCGGCAGCAACGCGGTCAAGCTGATCGAGAACCTCAAGGTGGCCAAGCAGCGGGACCTGTGGCGGGTGCTCGTCGGGCTCTCCATCCGGCACGTCGGCCCCACCGCCGCCCAGGCCCTCGCCCGGCACTTCCGCTCGATGGATGCGATCAGGAACGCCACCGAGGAGGAACTGTCGGCCGTCGACGGGGTCGGCCCGACGATCGCGGCCAGCCTCAAGGAGTGGTTCGCGGTCGACTGGCACGACGAGGTGGTCCGCAAGTGGGCCGAGGCGGGCGTTCGGATGACCGAGGAGGCCGGCGAGGAGGGGCCGCGCCCGCTGGAGGGGGTGACCGTCGTGGTGACCGGCACGCTTGCCGGCTTCTCCCGCGACCAGGCGGCCGAGGCGATCCAGGCCCGGGGCGGCAAGGTCACCGGCTCGGTGTCCAAGAAGACCAGCTTCGTGGTGGTGGGCGAGAATCCCGGCTCCAAGGCCGACAAGGCGGCCAGCCTCAAGCTGCCGGTGCTGGACGAGGAGGGCTTCGGGGTGCTGCTCGACCAGGGCCCGGACGCGGCCCGTGAGGTGGCCCGCGTCGAAGGTTGACGCCGCGGGGCAGGCGCCGGCGCCCCGGGAGAGCCCGCCTCCCCTGGGCGCCGGCGCCTCGAATGGGCCCACCCCCGCGTGACGGCGGTGCACCGACGGCGTATACCAAGTTAATTACGACTACGGCCGATCCGTGGCTGTCGCGTCCGGATACTGTCCCGCAGGGCGTTTCATGGGGGCACGTCGGGCGCACGGCCCGCCGTGGCCGCTGTCCCGGGAGGTGCGATGGAGGCCGCCGATCCGCGAAACTCCGTCCCGCCGGGGCGGGTGACGCCCTTCTTCGGCTTCGTCGCCGCCGTGTCGGCGCTGGCCCTGGCGGTGTCGGCCGGGCCGCTGGCCGCCCTGCCCGATCAGCTCGCCGAGCTGCCGGTGGCGTTCTGGACGATGGCGGCGCTCGCCGTGGCGTGCGACGCGCGCCCGTTCGTGCCGCCGGGTCGACGGCAGTCCTCGGCGGTCTTCCCGTCCACCTGTTTCAGCTTCGCCATCCTGCTGGGCTGGGGGCTGGGCCCGGCGGTGGCCGTGCAGGCGGTGGCCGTCCTGGTCTCCGGGTGGCGGATGGGGTACGCGGCCTGGCGTACCGGCTTCAACGCCGCCCAGTACGCGTGCGCCCTCGCCGCGGCGGCGGCGGTCACCGAGCTCGGCCCGGGCGTCATCTTCCGGGGCGGGCCGTTGAGCTCGAGCGACGCGGTGACGGTGATCGGGGCGACGGCGGCCTGGTTCGTCGCCAACTACGGCCTGGTCAACACCGCGATCCGGCTGCGGTTCGGGGACCGCTGGTGGCCGACCCTCCGCCTCGGTCTGGGGTACGAGCTGCTCTCCACCGGGTCGCTGCTGTTGCTGGCCCCGGTGCTGGTGGCGGCCGCCCGGGCCAGCGCCGCGCTGATCCCGCTGGTGCTGGTGCCGCTGTTCGCGGTGTACCGGATGACCCGGCTCTCCGCCGAGCAGGAACAGCTCGCCGCGCTCGACCCGCTCACCGGCCTGCCCAACCGCAAGGCGCTGCTCGCCGAGGTCGCCGAGCAGGTCCACCTGCACGCCGAGCGAGCGGCCAAGGGCGCCTCCGACGCCCATCTGGCGCTGCTGCTGATCGACCTGGACCGGTTCAAGAACGTCAACGACGCGCTCGGCCACGCCGTGGGCGACCGGTTGCTCGTCGAGGTCAGCGCCCGGCTCGCCGGGGCGGTGGGGGAGGGCGACCTGCTGGCCCGGCTGGGCGGCGACGAGTTCGCCATCGTCAGCGCCCGGCTGACCGGGGTGGAGGACGCCCGGGAGACCGCCGAGCGGCTGGCCCGCGCGCTGGCCGAGCCCGTGTCGCTGGACGGGCTGCCGCTGGACGTCGGCGGCTCCATCGGCATCGCGATCTTCCCCGACCACGGGGAGGACTTCGCCACGCTGATGCGTCACGCCGACGTCGCGATGTACGACGCCAAGCACCGCAACGACACCGTGGCCGTGTACGCCGCCGAGTCCGACCACAACTCCGCCGAGCGGCTCGGGCTGCTGGCCGACCTGCGGCGCGTACTCGAATCCGGGCCGGCCGAACCGGCGGGCGCGGCGGACCGGCTCGGCCGGAAGCGGGTCGGGGCGCGCGGCGGGGACGGCGCCGCGCTGCGGGCCGGGGACGGCGTCGCCCTCCCGGGGGACGGGGGGACGATGCCCGCCGGGGACGGCGTCGCGGCCCTGCCCGCCGGGGACGACGTTGCGGCCCTGCCCGCCGGGGACGGGGCCGCGCTGTCCGCCGGACCCGCCGCCCTGCTCCCGGCGACCGGGGCGGGCTCGCCGGGACGCTGGCGGGCGCGCCGGCACCGGCGGCCGGAGCCGGCCCACCCGGACGAGTTGATCAACCGCATCGTCACCGGCGCCGACCCGATCCGCCGTCGCGCCGCGGCCCCCGGGGCCGGCGCCGGCATGGGGGCGGGTGCCGGCAGCAGGTCCTGCGGCGGGGCGGGGCAGGCGGCCGGCGCCGGCCTGGCGGACCGGGCCGGGGCAGGGTCGGGCGGCGGGGCGGCGCGGCGGCCCGGGACCGGGTCGGGCGGCCGGACCGCGCAGGCGGTCGGCGGCGAGAGCGGACGGTCGGCGGGGTCCGTGCCCGGCAGGGCGACCGGCGGGGTGCCGGCCCGGCAGCCGGACGAGCTGGGCGACCCCGGTGAGATCACGATGTACTACCAGCCGCAGGTCGCCATCGCCACGGGCGAGGTGGTCGGCGTGGAGGCGCTGCTGCGGTGGCGGCACCCCCGCCGCGGCATGGTCGACCCCGAGGAGTTGATCCGGGTCGCCGAGCAGAGCGCCGTGATGCGGCTGCTCACCCGCCGGGTGGTTGACGACGTGATGGAGCAGTTGGCCAAGTGGTCCGCCGCCGGGAGCAGTCTGCGGGCGGCGGTCAACGTCAGCGTCCGGGACCTGCACACCGGCGAGATCGCCGACCAGATCGCCGACCGGCTCGCCCGGTACGGCGTCCCGCCGGACCGGCTGCAACTGGAGATCACCGAGGGCGCGCTGATGGCCGACCCCCGTCGGGTGCTGGCCACCATCTCCCGGCTGCACTCCATCGGGGTGGCCATCGCGCTGGACGACTTCGGCACCGGGTACTCGTCGATGCAGCACCTGCGCCGGCTGCCGCTGTCCGAGGTGAAGGTCGACCGGTCGTTCGTGCTCGGGATGGCCGACGACGCCGACGACGCGGCGATCGTCCGCTCGGTGATCGAGCTGGCCGGGGCGCTCGGGCTGCGGGTCGTCGCCGAGGGCGTGGAGGACGAGCGGACCTGGCGGCTGCTGCACGCCGCCGGCTGCGACCTGGCGCAGGGCTGGTTCTACGCGCGGCCCATGCCGGCCGCGGAGCTGGAGACCTGGCTGTCCCGGTACCGGCCGGTGCGCCCGCGGTAGCGCGGCTGGATGCCCGCGGTACTTCGGCTGCACGCCCGCGGTAGCGCGGCTGCACGCCCGCGGTACTCCGGCTGCATGCCCGCGGTGGCCCGGCGGCGCGGCCCGGGCGGGACCGTGCCGCCCACCAGCGACACCACGTCCCGGCGGGCCGCCCCGTGACGGAGGGGGAGTCGGGGACGCCGGGCGGGTGCTGGACAATAGACTCGCTCCGGTCACCGCGCGTCATCGTCGGCACCGCCGGCCGGGCGCGCGGCGGGCCCACCGCCAGACCAAGCAGGACAGCCACGAAGGGGGCACTGATGGCCGCCATCTCCCGCGAGGAAGTCGCGCACCTGGCGCGACTGTCGCGGCTCGCCGTCACCGAGGAGGAGTTGGACGTCTTCGCCGGCCAGCTCGACGTGATCCTCCAGTCGGTCGCCCAGGTCGGCGAGGTCGCCGCGGCGGACATCCCGCCGACCTCGCACTCCGTACCGCTGACGAACGTGCTGCGCGAGGACGTGGTGGTGCCGGGCCTGACCCCGCAGGAGGCCCTGTCGGGCGCGCCCGACGCGGAGGAGCAGCGGTTCCGCGTCCCGCGGATCCTGGACGAGGATGTGGCGTCATGAGCGAGCGCAGCGAGCGAATCATCGGGCACGGTGCGTCCGGCGCTCAGGGCGCCGGCGAGCGAAGCGAGGCGGCGGCGTGACCGACCTGATCAAGATGACCGCGACGGAGATCGCCGGGCTGGTCGCCAGCGGGGAGACCTCGGCCGTCGAGGTGACCCGAGCCCACCTGGACCGGATCGCCGCCGTCGACGACCGGGTGCACGCGTTCCTGCACGTCGACACGGAGGGCGCGCTCGCCGCCGCCCGCGCCGTCGACGAGCGGCGGGCCGCCGGTGAGGAGCTGGGCCCGCTGGCCGGCGTGCCGGTCGCGGTGAAGGACGTGCTCACCACCAGGGGCGTGCCGACCACCGTCGGGTCGAAGATCCTGGAGGGCTGGCGTCCGCCGTACGACTCGACGATCGTGCAGCGGCTGCGCGCGGCCGGCACGGTGATGCTCGGCAAGACGAACATGGATGAGTTCGCCATGGGCTCCTCGACGGAGTACTCGGCGTACGGGCCGACCCGCAACCCGTGGGACCTGACCCGCATCCCGGGCGGCTCCGGCGGCGGCAGCTCCGCGGCGCTCGCCGCGTACGAGGCGCCGCTGGCGATCGGCTCGGACACCGGCGGCTCGATCCGCCAGCCCGGCGCGGTCACCGGCACGGTCGGCGCGAAGCCCACGTACGGCGGCACCTCCCGGTACGGCCTGGTCGCGTTCTCCTCCTCGCTGGACACTCCGGGCCCGTGCGCGCGTACGGTGCTGGACGCGGCCCTGCTGCACGCGGTGATCGGCGGCCACGACCCGCGCGACTCCACCTCCATCCCGGCGCCGGTGCCCGACGTGGTCGCCGCCGCGAAGCTGGGCGCGACCGGAGACCTGACCGGCGTGCGGCTCGGCGTGGTCGCCGAGTTCACCGGCGAGGGCGCCGAGCCGGGCGTGATGGCCGCGTTCCGCGAGTCGGTCGACGCGCTGGCCAAGCTCGGCGCGGAGATCGTCGAGGTCTCCTGCCCGCACTTCACCTACGCCCTGCCGGCGTACTACCTGATCGCGCCGAGCGAGTGCTCGTCCAACCTGGCCCGGTTCGACGGGGTCCGGTTCGGGCTGCGCGCGGGCGACGACGGCAACCGGTCGCTGGAGGAGGTCATGTCGCTGACCCGGGACGCCGGCTTCGGCCCCGAGGTCAAGCGGCGGATCATGATCGGCACGTACGCCCTCTCCTCGGGCTACTACGACGCCTACTACGGGCAGGCGCAGAAGGTCCGGACGCTGATCACGCGGGACTTCACCGCCGCGTTCGAGCGGGTCGACGCGCTGATCTCGCCGACCACGCCGTTCGTGGCGTTCCCGCTCGGCGCGCGCACCTCCGACCCGTACCAGATGTACCTGGCCGACCTGTTCACCATCCCGACCAACCTGTACGGCGGCCCCGGCATCTCGGTGCCGTGCGGGCTCTCCGACGGCCTGCCGGTCGGCCTGCAGGTGATGGCCCCGACGATGGCGGACGACCGGATGTACCGGGTCGCCGCCGCGCTGGAGTCCGTGGTCGGCACGTTCACCCCACCGGCACTGTGAGGCAGGAGCACCGATGACGACGACCTTGCCCGCGTACGACGACGTCGTCGCGCGCTACGAACCGGTGATCGGCCTGGAGACCCACGTCGAGCTGGGCACGAACACCAAGATGTTCTGCGGCTGCCCGACGGACTTCGGCGGCGAGCCGAACACCCGGGTCTGCCCGGTCTGCCTGGGCCTGCCCGGCTCGCTGCCGGTCGCCAACAAGGCGGCGATCGAGGCGACGATCCGGATCGGCCTGGCGCTGAACTGCTCGATCGCCACGTGGTGCCGGTTCGCCCGGAAGAACTACTTCTACCCGGACATGCCGAAGAACTACCAGATCAGCCAGTACGACGAGCCGCTCTGCGTCGACGGGTACCTGGACGTCGAGGTGAACGGCGAGCTGGTCCGCATCGGCATCGAGCGGGTGCACCTGGAGGAGGACACCGGCAAGACGCTGCACGTCGGCGGCGCCACCGGCCGGATCCACGGCGCGACGGAGTCCCTGGTGGACTACAACCGGGCCGGCATCCCGCTGGTGGAGATCGTCACGAAGCCGGTGCCCGGCACCGGCGCGCTGGCCCCCGAGGTGGCCCGGGCGTACGTCACCGAGCTGCGCGACGTGATCCGCTCGCTGGGCGTCTCCGACGTCCGGATGGAGGAGGGCTCGCTGCGCTGCGACGTGAACACCTCCCTCAACCGGCCGGGCGAGGAGTGGGGCACCCGCACCGAGACCAAGAACGTGAACTCGCTGCGCTCGGTGGAGCGGGCCGTCCGCTCGGAGATGCTGCGCCAGGCGTCGGTCCTCGACGCGGGCGGGAAGATCACCCAGGAGACCCGGCACTTCCACGAGGACACCGGCGACACCACCCCGGGCCGGTCGAAGGAGACCGCGACCGACTACCGGTACTTCCCGGAGCCGGACCTGGTGCCGCTCGCGCCGGACCCGGCCTGGGTGGCCGAGCTGAAGGCCGCCCTGCCGGAGCTGCCCCGGGTGCACCGCCGCCGGCTCCAGGAGCAGTGGGGCCTGTCCGACCAGGATATGCAGTCGGTGCTCAACGCCGGCGCGGTCGAGCTGATCGAGGCCACCGTGGCCGCCGGGGCCACCCCGGCCGCCGCCCGCAAGTGGTGGCTGGGCGAGCTGTCCCGCCGGGCCAACGAGACGGGCGTGGAGCTGGCCGACGTCGGGGCCACCCCGACCCAGGTCGCCGAGCTGCAGGGCCTGGTCGACGCCGGCAAGCTCAACGACAAGCTGGCCCGTACGGTCCTGGAGGGCGTGGTGGCCGGCGAGGGTTCGCCGACCGAGATCATGACCAACCGGGGTCTGGAGGTCGTCTCCGACACCGGGGCGCTCACCGCCGCCGTGGACGAGGCGATCGCCGCCAACCCGGACATCGCCGAGAAGATCCGCAGCGGCAAGGTCGCGGCGGCCGGTGCGCTGGTCGGCGCGGTCATGAAGACCACCCGCGGCCAGGCCGACGCCAAGACCGTCCGCGAGCTCATCCTCTCCCGCCTGAACGCCCAGCCCTGACCCCACCCCCCACCCCCACCCCTCCCGCGCCCCCGGCCCCCGGCCGGACCCGCGTCGATCATGGGGTTGGCGGCAGCTTCAGATCCCTGAACTGCCGTCAGCCCCATGATCACCGAACTCCCCACCCCCTCGTGGGCGTCAATGGCGACGCCCGGATGGAGTCGACCGTGAGCGAGCTGTCCCGCGCCGACCTCGATGTCCTCGACGAGATCCAGCGGCGGGTGCTCTGGCTCGCCACCCGGATCGTCGACGCCGCCAACCACGACCGGAACACCGGCGACGGGGTGAAGGTCGGCGGCCACCAGGCGTCCAGCGCCTCCTTGGTCACCGCGATGACCGCGCTCTGGTTCGCCCACCTCGACGGCGAGGACCGGGTGGCCGTCAAGCCGCACGCCTCGCCGGTGTTCCACGCCATCCAGTACCTGCTCGGCAACCTGGACCGGTCGTACCTGCCCCGGCTGCGCGCCCGCGGCGGGCTCCAGTCGTACCCGTCGCGCACCAAGGACCCGGACGGCGTCGACTTCTCCACCGGCTCGGTGGGCCTCGGCGCCGCCGCGCCGCTGTTCGCCGCGGCCACCCGCCGGTACGTCGACGCGCACTTCGGCGAGCGCCCGCGCTCCCGGTTCGTCGCCCTGATCGGCGACGCCGAGCTGGACGAGGGCAACATCTGGGAGGCGGTCGCCGACCCGGCCACCACCGGGCTGGGCAACGTGATGTGGCTGGTCGACTTCAACCGCCAGTCGCTGGACCGGGTCGTCCCCGGGGTGCGCATCAACCAGTGGCGCGGGCAGTTCGAGGCCGCCGGCTGGCACGTCGTCGAGGTCAAGTACGGCCGCCGGCTCGCGCAGGCGTACGCCCGCCCCGGCGGCGAGGCGCTGCGCGACTGGATCGACCGGATGCCCAATGAGCAGTACCAGTCGCTGTTCGGCCTGGCCGGCCCGGACCTGCGCAAGCGGTTCCTCGACGGCGCGCCGGCCGGGATCGCCGAGTTCATCGCCGACATCGGAGACGACGAGCTGGGCCCGCTGGTCACCGACCTGGGCGGGCACGACCTCGGGGCCATGCTCGACGCGTACGCCCAGTGCGACGCGGTCACCGACCGGCCCAGCGTCGTGTTCGCGTACACGGTCAAGGGGTGGGGGCTGCCGATCGCCGGCAACCCGCGCAACCACTCCGCCCTGCTCACCACCGAGCAGGTCGACGCCCTGCGCGCCGCCCACGGCCTCACCCGGCAGACCGAGTGGGACCGGCTCGACCCCGCGTCCCCGGCCGGCATCAGGGCCGGCGAGCGTCGGGAGGCGCTGTCCCGCGCGCCCCGCGGGCGGGCGCTGTCGGTCACCGTCCCGGAAACCACGCGGGTACGCGCCAACAAGCCCGTCTCCACCCAGGAGGTCTTCGGCCGGGTGCTGGTCGACCTGGCCCGTGACCCCGACGTCGGGCCGTACCTGGTCACCACCGCCCCGGACGTGGCCACCTCCACGAACCTGGCCGGGTTCATCAACAAGACCGGCGTGTTCGCCCCGACCGAGCAGCGCTCCTGGACCGAGGACCGGATGCTGCGCTGGACGGAGAGCCCGCGGGGCCAGCACATCGAGCTGGGCATCTCGGAGATGAACCTGTTCCTGCTGCTCGGCCAGCTCGGCCTGTCCTGGGACCTGTCGGGGCAGCCGCTGCTGCCGGTCGGCACCGTCTACGACCCGTTCGTGCTGCGCGGGCTCGACGCGTTCCTGTACGGCACCTACTCGGGCTCCCGGTTCGTGGTCGCCGGCACCCCGTCGGGCGTGACCCTCGCCCCCGAGGGCGGCGCCCACCAGTCGACGATCACCGCCTCGGTCGGCCTGGAACTGCCCGGCGTGACGTTCGTCGAGCCGGCGTACGCGGCCACCCTGGACTGGCTGCTCTGCGACGCCCTCGGGCAGATCGCCGCCGGCGGCGCGCGGAACACGACCGCCGCGCCGGCCGAGGACGGGGCGTACTACTTCCGCCTCAGCACCCGGCCGATCGACCAGGCGCCGTTCGAGGCCGCCCGCGCCCGGCTCGGCGACGCCGTGCTGCGCCGGCAGGCGGTCGCCGGGGCGTACCGGCTGGTGGACGCGCACGAGGCGTACCCGCAGCTGGCCGACGCCCCGGTGGTGCAGCTCGCCGCGTCCGGCGCGGTGCTGCCGGAGGTGCTCGCCGCCGCGGCCGAACTGGCCGACGAGGGCATCGCGGCGCACGTCGTCGACGTGACCTCGCTGGACCGGCTCTACCGGGCCTGGCAGCGGACCCTGCGCCAGGGCGTGCGGACGGCCACCGTGCCGAGCGTCCCCGGGGCGCTGCGGTCGGCCTTCGCCGACCGGGTGCCGGTGGTGACGGTGCACGACGCCGCGTCGCACGCGATGGCCTGGCTCGGCTCGGCCCTCGGTGCGCCGGCGGTGCCGCTGGGGGTGGACGAGTTCGGCCAGTCCGGCAGCGTCCAGGAACTGTACGAGCTGCACGACCTGCTGCCCGGCAGCATCGTCAACGCCGCTCTGGCGGCGCTGTCGCTGCGCTGACCGAGCCGTGTTCCGCCCACCCGTGACCTGTCGACGGCGCGGTCTCGGCAAAATTTCACGGTGCGTAATCGCTACGGAGATGTGACACAACGTGACCCCTCGGCTGGTCGAGGGGCGGTCTTTCGCCTCCTTTGCTCTGCACCCAAGGATGCGACACCCCGCATGACCAGGAGCGGCGTGGATGCGCGGCCCGGCGCGGCGGCGAGAGGCGGTAGCCCTTGGTGATCGTTGCGCCCGTGGGTGCAGAGCAAAGTACCGGCGAAGATGGCGTGCCACCAGCGGTCCGCTCACCATCAGTGACGGGCCGCGTGTCGCGGCGGGCGGGCACGGGCCGGTCGCCACGGCGGGCCGCGGGACGCGGCGTGGGCCGGTCAGCGCGTCGGGGTCGGGGTGACCGGCACCTCGGCGCCCGCCTTCGGGTCCTGCACGATGTGCCGCTCCAGGTTGACCTGCGCCTGGCCGGTCCCGCCGACGGTGATGTCGTCGTACGCCTGGAGCAGTTTGTTCTGGTCGAGGTAGAGCACCGTCATCGTCAGCGGGGTGGGCTTCTCGCCCTCCAGGCCGCGCAGCCCCGCGCCGCCGGTGGAGCCCTCCACCATCAGCTGGGTCGGCGGCTGGCCGGGTACCTCGGGCAGCTTGGAGACCTGCCGGGCGTGGGTGTGGCCGGCGAGGACCAGCGGGCAGACCCCGGAGAGCGGCCCGGCCGACGCCGGGTCGTGCACCAGCGCGATGTTCACCGGCTTCGGCGACTCGCGGATCGTCGTGGCCAGCTTCGTCCCGGTGGTGATCACCTGATCGGCCACCTGCGGGGTCAGGCCGCTGCCGGCGGGCGAGGTGTTCTTGTCCGGCGTGAACCGGGGATCGCCGATGCCGGCGATGGTCAGGCCGGCGACGGTGGTGGTCGAGTTGTCCAGCACGATCGCGTTGGGCTGCCGGGCGACCGCCGCCGCCGTCCGGGCCGAGTCGTGGTTGCCCCGGATGTAGACGTACGGCTTCTTGAGCAGGCCGATCGAGCCCACGAACGAGGCCTCCGGCTCGCTGCCCCAGTCGGTGATGTCCCCGGTGTCGATCACCACGTCGATGCCGAACTGCTCCACCACGGTGCGGATGAGCTGCCAGCCGGTCGGGTTCAGGTGCATGTCGGAGACGTGCAGCACCCGGGTGGTGCCCGGCGCGGGTTCGTACACCGGCAGCGCGGAGACCGTGGTGTAGAGCTGGCTGACGTTGCCGACGAGGCGCTGGAGCTGCTCGGCGTACTTGGTGTAGTCGTTGGCGATCCGCCGGGCGTCGCCGACGATCGCGGGGGCGTTGACGAGCAGGCCCTCGTACCGGGGCTCCTCGATCGCCTGCGGACGGAGGGTGGACGCCGCCGCCCCGAGGCTGCCGACCGTGACGAGCAGGGCCAGCCCGCCCGCCCACGCCGTACGTCGGGTGTCCCGGAAGACCAGCGCCGCCAGCAGCAGGGTGACCAGCAGCGTCATGCCGACCGTACGCAGGCCGAGGCGCATGACCCCGTTGCGGACGTCGGTGACGGCGGACTGGCTGGCCCGGCTGATGCTCGCCGGGTCGTCGATCAGCGCCTCGGTGCGCCGCTGGTCGAGCGCGCCCAGCGCGACCGTCAGGTGGGTCGGACCGTCGTGGCTGTGCAGCTGCAGCGCGCCGAGCGGCGGGATGTCGACCGTGGTGCCGCCCCGCAGCGCGGGCGCGAGGGTCAGCTCGGCCCGGAAGGGGCCGATGTCGGTGTGCATCCGACCGCCGGCGAAGGTGCCGAGCACCACCCCGGCCAGGGCGATCGCCAGGACGGCCGCGGCCACACCGACTCGGCGGGCCACCCGGACCCACGGAGCCGGTGCGGGATCGCCGCCCCGGCGGTCCCGCCGGGACCGGAGTGTCCAGCGTCGGCCACGACCGCTCGCCGGGGTGTCCGCGTCCCCGCTCATCGGCTGCTCGTTCTCCTGCCCGTCCATGCTGAGATTCTGACCTGCCCAATGTGGGATCTTGGCAAACCGACAATTCCTAGCTGCGCCCGGCGCCGCCGTCGCTGAAGACCAACCGCAGGATCCGATCGTCCTCGGGGGACGGGTCGCCCCGCCCGTCGTGGTTGGAGGTGGTCACCCAGATCGAACCGTCCGGGGCGGCGACGGCGGCGCGCAGCCGGCCGTACCGGCGGTTGAGCAGCTCCCGGGGCTGACCGAGCACGGTCCCGGTGTCGGTCAGCTCCACCAGCCAGAGCCGCTGCCCGCGCAGGCAGGAGGTGACCAGCAGCCGGTCCGTGGCGGCCAGGCCCGAGCAGGACGCGTCCGAGGTGCGCCACTGGACGATCGGGTCGGGGTACCGCTTGTCCCCGGCACGCCCCTCGACGTGCGGCCAACCGTAGTTGCCGCCCTTGGCGATCCGGTTGAGCTCGTCCCAGGCGTTCTGGCCGAACTCGACGGCGTACATCCGCTTCGCCCCGTCCCACGCCAGGCCCTGGACGTTGCGGTGCCCCAGTGACCAGACGGGCGAGCCGGGGTACGGGTTGCCCGGCACCGGCTTGCCGTCGGGGGTGATCCGCAGGATCTTGCCGCCCAGGTTCTTCGGGTCCTGGGCGGTGTCCCGGTTGCTGGCGTCGCCAGTGCTGGCGTACAGGAAGCCGTCGGGGCCGAAGGCCAGCGCGCCGCCGTCGTGGATGCCGGCCTTGGGGATGCCGGTCAGGATCGGGGTGGGCTGGCCGCCCAGTTGCAGCCGGAGGATGCGGTTGTCCCGCTCCGCCGTGTGGTAGACGAAGACTGTCTTGTCGGTGGCGTAGCGGGGCGAGACGGCGATGCCCATCAGGCCGCCCTCGCCGTCGGCCGCCACCCCCGGCACGGTCTGCACCACGGTGACGTTCAGCCCGTCCCGCCCGGACTCGGGGCCGACCTGGAGGATCCGGCCGCTGTCCCGCTCGGTGACCAGCGCCCCGCCGTCGGGCAGGAACGCCACCCCCCACGGCACCCGCAGGCCCTTCGCCAGCACGGTGGCCACCACCTGCTGGCCGGCGCCACCGTCGGTGGCCGACGCCGACGGGGTGGGCAGGTTCGGCGGCTCGCCGGCCGGGTCCGGCGCCGGCTCGCCGAAGGTGCAGCCGCCGGCGGCCAGCAGCAGCGCGGCGCACGACGCCGCGACGACCGCGCGCGGCGGCCTGTTCCGGGGGTACGGGGGAGGCGCGCTCACCCGGCCAGAGTAGCCGGAAGCGCCCCGGCGGCCGTGCGCTCGCGGACACGTCCCGCCGTCGATCCCCGCCGACCTGCGGACCGACCTCGACGTCCGGCCCGCTATCGTCGGCGGGCGTGAAGGTATGGATCCCGCACGAGGCCGGCCGTGCCCTGCTCGGCGAGGTGCCGGCGGGGGTCACCGTCGAGGTGGCCGAGTCACCGTCCAGGCTCGCCTGCGACGTGGCCGACGTGCGCTTCTGGGTGCCGCCGTTCCTCTCCTCGGGAAACGCCACCGCCCTGCTGGCCGAGCTGCCCGACCTGCGGGTCGTGCAGCTGCTCTCGGCTGGCGCGGACGCCTGGGTGGGCCGGATGCCGGACGGCGTGACGCTCTGCGACGCGCGCGGGGTGCACGACTCAGGCACCGCCGAGTGGGTGGTGACCGCGATCCTGTCCTTTCTGCGCGGCTTCCCCGTCTTCGCCCTCGCCCAGTCCCGCCGCGAGTGGGCGTACGACCAGGTCTGCCCGACTGACGAGCTCGCCGGCAAGCGGGTGCTGATCGTCGGCGCCGGCTCGATCGGCGCGGCGGTGCGCGCCCGGCTGGCCCCGTTCGAGGTGACCTTCACGATGGTCGCCCGGACCGCCCGCCCCGCGGAGGGGGTGCACGGGGTCGACGAGCTGCCGGCGCTGCTGCCCGAGGCAGACGTCGTGGTGCTGCTGGTGCCGCTGACCGAGGCGACCCGCGGACTGGTCGACAAGGACTTCCTCGCGGCGATGCCGGACGGCGCGTTGCTGGTCAACGCCGCGCGCGGCCCGGTGGCCAGGACGGACGACCTGGTGGCGGAGCTGGCCACCGGCCGGCTGCGGGCCGCGCTGGACGTGACCGATCCCGAGCCGCTGCCCGCGGACCACCCGCTGTGGGAGCTGCCCAACGTGCTGCTCACCCCGCACGTGGCCGGCTCGGTACGCGGGCTGCTGCCCCGGGCGTACCGGCTGGTGGGCGAGCAGCTCCGGCGGTTCGCGGCCGGCGAGCCGCTGATCAACACGGTCGTGGGCGGCTACTGAGGGGCGCGGCCCCCATATCGTCGCCCCCCATGTCGCCGACATGGCGGTATCGGCCCGCCCTCGACCCGCCCATGTCGCCGACATGGCGGCATCGGGTCGCCCTCGACCCGCCCGTGTCGCCGACATTGAGTCGACGGAGGGAGTCGGTCGGGTCAGGCGGCCGGCTCGGACGGGGCCTGGCCGGTGACCGCGACGAGCCGGGGCAACTCGACGCCGCGCACTCCGGGCAGGACCAGCCGCTCGCCGTCGTCGAGCCGGGCGACCGCGCGGCCCCGGTTGTCAGCGGCCAGTTCGACGACCCGGGCCCACGGGACGCGGCGCTGCCCGAACAGCGCCCGCAGGCGCAGCTCGCGGGCGTCGGCGTCCGTGCCGGCACGCCATGCCCAGACGCCGAGCGCCACCGGGACGAGCAGCACGGGCAGGAGGTACCACCGGGCGGTGGCCAGCGGTAGCGCCCCGATGAAGGCGATCACCGCCGCGACCAGGAGCGCCTGGCTGTGGCGGAAGCGGACGGTCTCGGCGCGACTCACTCCCCGATGATCCCACTGCCGGCCCGCCGGGCCCGGGGCGGGCCGCGGCGGAGGTGACCGCCGCCATGGTGACCTGGATCACGCACATTTCCGGGTCGTGGGCCGTATCCGTCGTCACGGTGAATCGTTCGCCCATGTTGGGCGGGAAGGCTCCCGCCACGCCCGCGCAGCCCCGGCCCGCAACCCGGGGCGGTGGGCTCGACCCGCACCGCCGTACCGCAACCGCCCGTGCCCCCTCACGAAGGCGACCGCCGTGTCCGTCGCTCACCCCGCCGCCGTCCTCCGCCGCCTCCTGCGTCCCGCCGACCTGCTGGTGCTGGCGGCGGCGACGCTGCTCGTCCTCGCCGCGCTCGCCGGCCTCGTCCTGCCGCTGGCCGTGGTGGCGCTCGCCGGCGCCGCCGGCAGCGTCCTGGCCGCTGTCCGGCTCTCCCGGCTGGCCGCACCCGGCGCTCCCGCGCCCGCGCCGCCGGATCACGCCGCCGCGCTGGCGGTGCCACGACCTCCCGAACCCGCGTCGTCGGATCATTCCGCCGCGCTGGCGGTGCCACGACCCTCCGAACCCGCGTCGTCGGATCATTCCGCCGCGCTGGCGGTGCCACGACCCTCCGAACCCGCGTCGTCGGATCATTCCACCGCGCTGGCGGTGCCACGACCCTCCGAACCCGCCCCGCCGGATCGTCCCGCCGTGCCGATGGTTCCCCGGATCCCCGAACCCGCGCGCGGCGCCGGCCGGCGCGCCGGCCGCTGTCGGCGGGCCGCCGGCCTGCTCGACGCGGCGGTCGTCGCAGCCGGGCTGACCGTCGGAGTGTTGCCCCTGGCCGACGCCGGGCAACAGGTCGTCGTCGGCGCGGCCGGCCTCGGGTTGACCGCCCTGTTGCACACCGCCGGGCTGCTCCTGCTGCCCGGCCGGTCCCGGCTGTCCCTCCCGGCCCGGGTCCGGCGGGTCGTGGACGTCGTCAGCCTCGGACTGAGCCTGCTCTTCGCCGCCTGGGTGCTGCTGCCGCCGGGGCAGCCTCTGGTCGTCGCCCGGCTCGCGGTGGTGGCCGGTGGGTTCGGCCTGGCGACGGTCGGCGTCGCGGCGGTGGCCGACTGGCGGCGCCGGCCGGGGGTGGCCCTGTGCCTCCTCGGCGCCGGGTCCACCCAGTTCGGACTGCTCGCGCTGATCGTGCTGCTGGCCTACCGGGCTCCGGGCTGGACCGCCCTGACCGCCGTCCCGGCGCTGGTGGCCGGGGCGCTGCTGACCGCCGCCGCCGTCCGCCGGGTGGCCCGCGGCGACGAGCCGCGTCCCGGCGGGCCGCCGCCGGTCTGGCCCGGGGTCAGCGCGCCTGCGGGGATCGCGATCCTGGCCGCCGGCGGGCACCTCGCCGCGCACGGCGACTTCGAGCCGGGCGCGTTCCTGCTCGGGCTGGCGATGATCCCACCGCTGCTGGTGCGGGAGTTGATGTCCGCGGCGGACAACCGCCGGTACGCCGACCGGCTCGCCGCCCAGGAGGCGCACTTCCGTCAGCTCGTCTCCGGCGGGCACGACCTGATCCTGCTGCTGGACGCCGCGCTGCGGGTGCGCTGGCAGTCCCCGGCCGCGACCCGGCTGTTCGGGCTCACCGACGCCGACGTGCTCGCCCGTCCGTTCGTCGACCTGCTGCACCCCGAGGATGCCCCGCGCGCCGCGCTGCTGCTCGACCGGGTACGCGGCGGGGCCCGGCCGACGCTGCTGGCGGCCCGGCTGCGCGACGGGCGCGGCGACTGGCGGGAGACCGAGTCCACGGTCAGCGACCAGCGCGGCGTGCCCGAGGTCGGCGCGCTGGTGCTGCACGTCCGCGACGTCGGCGAGCGCCGTCGGCTGGAGCGGGTGGTGCACCGGCTCGCCGCGACCGACCAGCTCACCGGGCTGGCCAACCGGCGCGAGCTGCTGCGGGAGCTGGCCGCCCGGCGGGCCGGGCCGGGGGCGCTGCTGGTGGTCGACCTGCACGGCCTCGGCGCGGTCAACGACGGGCGCGGGCGCGCCGTCGGCGACGCGGTGCTGGTCGAGGTGGCGCACCGGCTGCGCCTGGCGACCGGCGCGGACGACCTGGTGGCCCGGCTCGTCGGGGACGAGTTCGGGGTGCTCACCGACGCCGGCCCGGTGCTGGCGTACGCCCTGGGCGCCCGGCTCGTGGCCGCGCTCGGGGAGCCGTACCGGGTGGCCGGCGAGGAGGTGCGGCTGCGGGTCAGCGTCGGCCTCGCCGAGCTCACCGGCGCGGGCCCGGACGACGTGCTGCGCCAGGCCGACCTCGCCCGCCGCCGGGCCGCCCAGCTCGGCGGGGACCGGGTCGACTGGTACGACGCGTACCTGGAGGAGCAGTTGGTCCGCCGGCTCGACCTGGAGCGGGAGCTGCCCGGCGCGGTGGCCCGGGGCGAGCTGGACCTGGTCTACCAGCCGGTGCTCGGGCTGGCCGACCGGCTGCCGGTGGGCGCCGAGGCGTTGCTGCGCTGGCGCAGCCCGGTGCTCGGCACGGTGCTCCCGGCGGAGCTGCTGCCGGTCGCCGAGGATCTCGACCTGATGGGCGAGGTGGGCCGCTGGGTGCTGGACCGCGCGTGCCGCCAGCTCGCCGACTGGTCGACCGACGGCCGGCAGTTGTGGATGGCGGTCAACGTCACGCCCCGGGAGCTGGTCGCGCCGGACTTCCTCCAGCGCGCGGCGGCGGTGCTCGCCACCCACGGCGTACCGCCGGACCGGTTGGTGGTCGAGGTGGCCGAGCCGCGCATCGACGCGGAGCTGTCCACCGTGGTCGCCCGGCTCGCCGGGCTGCGCTCCCTCGGCGTGCGGACCGCGCTGGACGACTTCCAGGCCGCGCACTCCTCCCTGGCCCGGCTGCGCCGGCTCCCGATCGACCTGCTCAAACTGGCCCCGCGGCGGGCGGCGGCGGACGACCCGGGGCAGCCGCCGTTGACCGACGTGGTGGTCGGCCTCGGTGACCGGCTCGGCCTGCAGATCGTCGCCGAGGAGCTGGAGACGGCGGCCCAGGCGGACGCCGCCGCCCGGGCCGGCTGCCGCTACGGCCAGGGGTTCGCGCTGGCCCGGCCGGCGACGGCCGAGCGGGTCGAGGCGTACCTGGAGGAGTTCCCGTCCGCGTCACGGTGACCGCAGCCGGGCGCGCTACTTGAAGATTTTCGCAACTGCTAATCTCTTCAATGGTGACCTCGGGAGGAGCCCTCATGTCCGTGCCGCTGTACCAGGCCAAGGCGGAGCTGTTCCGCACCCTCGGTCATCCGGTGCGCATCCGGGTGCTGGAGCTGCTCCAGGACGGGCCGAAGCCCGTCCGCGACCTGCTCGCGGTCATCGAGGTCGAGGCGTCCAACCTGTCGCAGCAGCTCGCCGTGCTGCGCCGTGCGGGTATGGTCACCTCGCACCGCGACGGTCCCCTGGTTGTGTACGCGCTGAGCACCCCCGACGTGGCCGACCTGCTCGCCGCCGGGCGGCGCATCCTCGGCGCGGTACTCACCGACCGCGACGCCCTGCTCGACGAGCTGCGCGCCGGTGCCGCGACCGCCCCGGCCCCCGCCCCCGCCGAGGGTGACCGCGACCGTGCCGGGCGGGGCAGGTGAGCTCCGCCGCCGTCCTGCGCGACCGCGCCCTGCGCCTGCTGCCCGGCCGCGCCGACTGGATTGCGGTACGCCGCTCGCCCCGCCGCGACCTGCTCGCCGGGCTCACCGTCGCGGTCGTCGCCCTGCCGCTGGCCCTCGCCTTCGGCGTCACCTCGGGGCTGGGCGCCCAGGCCGGGCTGGTCACGGCCGTGGTCGCCGGCACGGTGGCGGCCGTCTTCGGCGGCTCCAACCTCCAGGTGTCCGGCCCGACCGGCGCGATGACGGTGGTGCTGGTGCCGGTGGTGCAGCAGTTCGGCCCGACCGGCGTGCTCATGGTCGGCGCGATGGCCGGGCTGCTGCTGATCGCCCTGGCGCTCGCCCGCCTCGGCCGGTACGTCCGCTACCTGCCGACCCCCGTTGTCGAGGGCTTCACCGCCGGCATCGCCGTGGTCATCGCCCTGCAGCAGGTGCCCGCCGCGCTCGGCGTGACCGACGCGCACGGCGAGCGGGTGTGGGCCGTGGCTGGCGACGCGGTCGCCCGTTTCGTCGTACACCCGCGGCCGGCGGCCCTCGCGACGGCCATCGGGGTCGCGGCGCTGATGCTGCTCGGCGCCCGCTGGCGGCCCGGCGTGCCGTTCTCCCTGCTCGGAGTGGCCGCCGCGACGGTCCTGGCCGAGACCGCCCCGGTCGACCTCGTCCGCATCGGCGCCCTGCCGCAGGGACTGCCCGCGCCGTCGCTGGCGTTCCTCGACCCCGGCGCGATCGGGGTGCTGCTGCCCTCCGCGCTCGCCGTGGCCGCCCTCACCGCGCTGGAGAGCCTGCTGTCGGCCACCGTCGCCGACGGCATGACCGTGGGCGAGCGGCACGACCCCGACCGGGAGTTGTTCGGCCAGGGGCTGGCCAACCTCGCCGCGCCGCTGTTCGGCGGTGTCCCGGCCACCGCCGCCATCGCCCGCACCGCCGTGAACGTACGCGCCGGGGCGTCGTCCAAGCTGGCCGCTCTCACCCACGCCGTGGCGCTCGCCGCGATCGTGCTCGCCGCCGCGCCGCTGGTCGGCCGCATCCCGCTCGCCGCGCTGGCCGGCGTGCTGCTCGCCACCACGGTACGGATGGTCGAGGCCGGCTCGCTGTGGGCGCTGGCCCGGGCCACCCGGGGCGACGCACTGGTGCTCGTTCTCACCTTCGCCGTGACCGTAATCTGGGACCTGGTCACCGCCGTGGCTGTCGGCATCGCAGTCGCGGTCGTCGTCGCGCTGCGGGCGGTGGCCCGCAGCGCCAAGCTGGAGCAGGTGCCGCTCGAGGCGGGCGACCACAGCGCGCAGGAGCGGGCGCTGCTCGACGAGCACATCGTCGCGTACCGGCTGGACGGGCCGCTGTTCTTCGCCGCCGCGCACAACTTTCTGCTCGAACTCACCGAGGTCGCCGACGTGCGGGTGGTCATCCTGCGGATGTCCCGGGTGTCCACGATCGACGCCACCGGCGCGCACGTTCTCGGCGACGCCATCCGGCGGCTGCGGGGACGCGGCATCGCGGTGCTGCTCTCCGGCGTCACCCCGGGCCACGACCAGGTGCTCACCGCGCTGGGGGTGGCCGAGGAGTTGCGCCGCGAGGGCCTGGTCTTCCCGGACACGCCGGCGGCCATCCGGTACGCCCGCGAGATCGCCCTGGCGGCCGCCTAGTCCCAACGTCGCTCGGTTAAGGCGTTGTGGCGGCTGTCGAGGGGTGTGTCGCTCAGGCAAACAGAAGCGGAGTTCCGGTATTGAGGTGAGT